>CAYWSF010000393.1:0-1510 GCA_964460725.1 uncultured Desulfosporosinus sp. | reverse complement strand
CCATCGATAGTTTTATAGATTACCTCGGGTTTGGAAACTTGAAGTTCATAACCTTCCCGGCGCATATTTTCAATCAAAATTGAGAGGTGGAGTTCTCCCCGACCGGAGACTTTAAAACAATCCACAGAGTCAGTTTCCTCCACTCTTAAACTGACATTGGTCTCGATTTCTTTCCAAAGCCGTTCCCGCAGCTTGCGTGAGGTTACGAAATAGCCTTCTTGTCCGGCGAAAGGGCTATTGTTAACCATAAAATTCATGGACAAAGTTGGCTCATCTACTTCGATGGCCGGTAAGGCCTCGGGGGTTAGAGCAGAAGCAACAGTTTCTCCGATATTTGCAGTGGTAAGGCCGGTAAGCGCAACGATTTCTCCGGCCGACGCTTCTAAAACGCTTTGCCGTTTTAATCCTTCAAAAATCATAACTTTTCCGACTTTAACCCGTTCAAAACTTCCATCTCGTTTGATTAAGATCACATTTTCGTTTTGATGTACTGTGCCGCGCTCAATTCTGCCCACGGAAATTTTCCCCACATAATCGTCGTAGTCCAGCGTGGTGACAAGCATCTGGAACGGACCGGCCAGATCGACAATCGGAGCGGGAATGTGTTCCAAGATCACGGAATACAGCGGCGTTAAAGAGTCTTGCAAAGAATCAGGGTCGAGTCCCGCGGTTCCTGTCCGTGCGGAAACATAGACCACCGGGAAATCTAACTGCTCGTCTTCCGCACCAAGCTCTATAAAGAGGTCCAGTACTTCATCGACTACTTCTTCCGGACGAGCATCCGGGCGATCGATTTTATTGATCACCACAATCGGCACCAATTTTAGTTCCAAGGCCTTTCGCAAAACGAAACGGGTTTGGGGCATAGGGCCTTCAAAGGAATCAATAATCAGGAGCACCCCGTTGACCATTTGTAAGACACGTTCAACTTCCCCTCCGAAGTCGGCATGCCCCGGTGTATCGATAATGTTTATTTTGGTTCCCTGCCAGTGAACTGATGTATTTTTAGATAAGATGGTAATTCCACGTTCGCGTTCTAAATCATTGGAATCCATGATGCGGTCTACAACCTGTTGGTTGGCTCTAAAGGTGCCACTTTGTTTTAACATGGCATCAACAAGCGTTGTCTTACCATGATCAACGTGAGCGATAATAGCAATATTTCTTAAATTTCTAGTTTCCATGGTTGGGCTTAGTTCCTTTCTTTCTGCAATTAAAAGCACAACTATACATGATATCATAAAAATCAATAGTATTCAACAACAAAAAACTAAGCATAACCAATATTATTAATTTCTTGTCTGATTCTTAAAATTACTTCTAAATTATCAGCAATTTTCTGACATTCCCTGATTTGATCTGCCGGCAGGCAATCGACAACTGAAAGCTGGACATGATCAATATAACGTTTGCATTTTTTAGTAAAATCTAAAATTGCCGGAAAAGCAGCCTTACCAAACTTACTATGGCAGATCGCGTCATATTCATCAGCATTAGGTGCATTTAAACT
>CAYWSF010000392.1:0-1551 GCA_964460725.1 uncultured Desulfosporosinus sp. | reverse complement strand
TGGAATTCAATATACGATAGCCGGTTTCCGGATGCTGCTTGATTTCCTGCCATTCGGAGTCACTCAACCTATCGGGCTTATCCAGTATCCGGTCATTAAGTGTTATTTTCCCAATATCATGCATTAAGCCCACAATTCGAAGTTCACCGATATCATCGACACCTAAACCTAAAGCTTCTCCTATGGTTTGACATAAAAAACCTGTCCGGGTAGAATGCTGCTGTTCTCTTTCGTTTTTTTCAAAGAGAGTTTTGATCATCGCTTGAATGGTCTTACTTCTTATACTGGCGGATTTAGACAGTTTATGTCTGTACATTAAGTTTTCTGCTTCCTTATAAACGTTGGAAATTTCCTTGGTAACCTTTGTTTTTGTTTGCCAACCAAAGGAAAGGGATAAAATGTTGCCATGCGATTGCTCATTGGCAATAGTTGCCTTTATGCGCTTTACGATAGCTTCCGCTTGTTTCGAATTGGTTTTTGGCAGTAACAGAATAAATTCATCTCCGCCAATCCTGGCTATAATATCATCGGCTCGACATTCTTTTTTCATTATCTCCGCCGCACGCTTTAAAAGCTGATCCCCTTTTAAATGGCCAAAGGCGTCATTAACTAGCTTCAATCCGTTGACATCAGCCATTATTAGGGTTAAGGGGAGATTTCTTTCTGCATCCAGTCTTTTTAACTCTTCCTCATAGAAGCGCCGATTGTATAAGCCGGTTAACGGATCACGATAGCTTAAGAAGTTGATTTCTGCTTGCCTTTCTTTTCTTTCGGTAATATCTCTAAATACCAAGACAACCCCAGTTATGTTATTATCCTTATCCTTAATGGGAGAGGCGCTGCCTTCGCAGGATATTCCAATACCTTCTTTGGAAACTAGAATGGTATTGGTAAGCTCAATAATATATCCGGTGTTTAATACCTTTAATGCTGGATTTTCATTTCTTCTTTTCGTAAATTCATTGTAAATTTTAAATACTTCTGCCAAAGGCTTGTTGTCAGCTTCATTTTGCGTCCAACCGGTTAGTTGTTCCGCAACTTTATTAAGCAGAATAATCTTGCCTTGACAGTCTGTAGAAATCACACCGTCTCCGATACTCTCCAAAGTAATATGCAAGTTCTGTTTTTCCAGGGCCAAGGCTATTTCGATTTGATTTCGATCGGTAATATCCCGCAAAGATTCGATAGCACCAATTGTATTCCCGTGCAGATCGCAAAGTCTAGCAGCAGATCCTGATAAATAACCGCCTTTACCGTCATACATGGAGTCTATATAGATTTCACCAAGGAGCGTAGCATTTTGTTCATTAATGAAGTGATACTTTTTTGTCGATTCATTATGCTTATTGTTTGACAGAAGCACATTGTCAATCAAAATCGGACAGCGTTTGCCATAAAAAGGAATAGCATGTTCGTAATTGCCTTTGCCAATCATTTGCTCCTTGGGGATTCCGGTCATTTCTTCAATCGCTTTATTCCAAAAGACAACTTGTCCCTGCGCATTAATCATAAAGGTAGGATCCGGTAAGAACTCAATGATCTGTTCCAGTT
>CAYWSF010000391.1:0-1553 GCA_964460725.1 uncultured Desulfosporosinus sp. | reverse complement strand
AATAAAAACAAGGAGGGGAAGCCTAAATCTAATACTCATTTTCTTTCTCCTGATATTTAACAAATTTATATCCGACACCCCATACGGTTTTGATGTATCGGTTTTCACTGTCGATTTTATCTCTTAAATTTTTTATATTCACAGCAACAGTACCTATATCAGAAAAGTCAGTGCCCCAAATTGTGCTGAAAATTTGTTCCTTTGATACAACCTTTCCCGCGTTTACAAAAAGATAATGTAACAATTGAAACTCCCTCATGGATAATTCCACTCCATTACCTTTTACAGTAACCTCATAGCTTTCCGGGCATATTGTGATGTCACCTATTGCCATGGTATTGCTATTTTTTTGTAGACTACGTTTTTCACGGCGCAAATGAGCCTTTACTCTTGCAATCAGTTCTTCCACGATGAAGGGCTTTGATATATAATCATCTGCTCCCATTTCAAAGCCCAACATGGCATCATAAGTTCTATTTTTAGCGGTCACAAAAAGTATCGGACAGGATATAGTGCTTCTGATTTCTCTGCAGATTTCCAGCCCATCAATATCCGGCATCATAATATCCAGAAGAATAAGCGAAAGGTCCGGATTACTCCTTAATAAAGAAAAGGCTTGTTCCCCGTTAAATGCCAAAAGGCACTCATACCCTTCATCCGTAAGAGCATCCGATATCAGCAGTGCTATTTCCCTGTCATCATCCACTATCAGTATCTTATCCATCTAATTACCTCCTATGGCAGTACACATCGACACTGTAACCCGGTTTTAACACCTCTCCGGGATCCTCCGGCTTTATCTGCACCAAAACTATTCTTTTGCCGTCTTTTTCCACAGCTACATTTGAAATCCGGACAACGGTTCCGGAAATTGATATGCTGCTATCCGAAACCGGTATAATCTCAACAGTTTGGTCAAGGGCAATATTCTTAATAAATTCCTCCTCAACTTCTGCGCTAACCATAATAGAATCCGCATCTATCAGTTGAAGCACACTTACAGGAGCGTTCTGAACTCCCAGAGGGGTACCGTTTATTACTCCGATGTTTTGTACAATTCCGTTTTCAACACAGGATACAATCTGATTCGATGAGATATAATCCTTAGTAACTTTATTTTTCATGATCTCCAAGTCAATTTGGGAGACTGCGACGCTGCTGTTTTGTTTAGCCATATTTGCGCTGTTTGACTTCTTAATTTGCTCAAGTTGGGTCCTCTTTGATTTTAATGAAATGTTCAACCAATCCAGCTCAGTTTTTAAAGCATCCTTAGTTTTCTTAATATTATTCTCAACATCTGTAAGGGCTTTCTCCCTTTGCGCCAATATATCTTTGTATAAATCCAATGTATTTGTAGAAATTGCCCCTGCTTCATATAAAGCCTGGTTGTTTTTCATATCTCTTTTTGCATTTTCCACTTCTTTTTTTGCCAGTTCCAAAGAAGTATGCAGTATCTTCAGTTCTGCATTGGTGTTACTTGCCAACTCCTCTGCTTTTATACTTATGTCTTTCTGAGCCTGAGCAATATCCGCCTCAAGAGCGCCGGTATCCTG
>CAYWSF010000390.1:0-1554 GCA_964460725.1 uncultured Desulfosporosinus sp. | reverse complement strand
CTGTTGCGATAAGCATAGAGGTATTTTCGCTCTGTGCTGCCAAAGCTCTTTTTAAATTTGGCAATGCTGGGGATATTCGCCCCTACCATATCATAGAGCCGGATACCCATGGATTGAGCCTTTTTTAAGTATGCCCACTGGAGGAGATTATTAGGTGCGACTTTATTGTACTCCCGATCGGAGACTCCGTCCAGATAATAGCCAACAAAACGATCCCTGGGGAAGATCGCGCCGGCAATAGTTTTGCCTTCATAACGAGCCAATAAAACGACTAAATCCCCCAGCGAATATAGGTTCTGCCAAAGGGATGTGAAGTATTCCCTGGAAAACGGGGGTTCCTTCTCCTGACGCTGATAAACACCGCAGGAAAGCTCATAGTATGTTTCCAGCCACTCTTCAAGTGTCTTCGGTGCAACTACTTCCACCCCTGATTTCTCCGCTTTCCGGACGGCGTTGCGGCAACGTACTTCCAGCCCCGACCAAAGGGATTCTTCATCCTCGGAAATCGGCAATTCCAACGTTTTCAGTTCCTCAACCGTGTATCCATTATCTTCGAGAACGCTTTTTTCCAGCATTTCTGGAATCCCCAGTTCCAGATAATCTATGTTTTTCGCTTTAGCATAAAACTCAAGAGCTGGTAAAACTTCGGTCAAAGAAAGGGAACCTAACGGTCCACTGTGAGGGGTAGCTGTACCGGACAGGGGACTGCCTGCTAATTTAAGGAGGCTCATCTTTCGCTCGGTCAATGGTAATAGTCCTCTTAATACCCCATCTTCAAATATTCCCAGACGATGAACTTTTAATCCAAATCCTGCTTCTATAATATCTTGCCATTCCCAGCGATGAAAAAGAGATCCCACACCGATTGTCTTTTGAAAATCTTGCCACGCTTCCCGTTCAATTGATTGTAAACTCAGACTCATATTTTTTTCTCACTCCCAACCTTACCCAGCAAACAAAACATCATTCCCATACTAACCCAAATCAGCGGATCTTCAAAAAAACGCCCTTCAGCTTGCGAGCTGATAAAAACAGCGACAATCCATAAAAAATAGCCTACACCAGGAATATACCGTTCAAATCCGTCCCGGTCAAGTCTGGCCTTGCGCAGCCTTCTTAATACTCGTACGAGCGCCACCCAAACCCAGGCCAATGCAGCCAGACCCATTAAGCCAAGTTCCGCTGCAATGGTGAGAATGGTTGTATGGGAGAGGGTTGCTCCCTCCGCATCCGGAATTGCCGTCTTTAAGCTTATGTAATGCGTTAAAAAGGCTTCCTGAAATCCGCCTAAACCTACTCCAAAGAACGGATGATCTGTGAACATTGCCCCAGCCGCTTTCCATAAATATTGCCGCTGGGCATCCAAGGCTCCAAACCCTTCTCTGAAGGTCAATAAACGCTGCCAGACGGTAGGTTGCAAAGCTGCAATAACAGTCCCTACCAGCCCCAGTAACCCAATCGGCAGAAGCATTCTTCTACGCGGTATAAGCACCACCATAAGGATTAGGACGATGAACAGGGTAAGCAATCCGCTGCGTGAAAGGGTTACGGCTA
>CAYWSF010000389.1:0-1557 GCA_964460725.1 uncultured Desulfosporosinus sp. | reverse complement strand
GGGAGGTTGATGCCGGAGATGAGACGGCCGAAAAAGGTCGTTGGATTAAAGGCCCGGGGAAAAGATTCTTTGAAGGCCTATTGGAAACGCTGGGGAATATTCCTTTAATTGTTGAGGACTTAGGTTATATAACCCCGGAAGTGAATATTTTGAAACAGCTTTTTGGTTTTCCGGGCATTAAGGTATTACAATTTACTCCTTTGAAAGAGCTTGTCGATCAAGAAACTAACTATATCTATTATACGGGAACCCATGATAATAACACCTTATTAGGTTGGTACAATGATAATTATCTGACAGAAGAAGAAAAATTGGTTAACCAAAGTATTAGTGAAAATGATAAAAGCAAACAAGCCTGCCAGGAAATGATCGAAGAAGCATTTTTGAGCTCGGCTGCTTGGGTTATCCTGCCGATGCAAGATATTTTGGGCTTAGGTGAGGAAACGAGAATGAACATCCCAGGCACTGTTAATGGAAATTGGAAGTGGCAGCTGGATGCTATTCCCGAAACGAAAGAACCAGATGAATTAATAGTTTGGCTCCGGACTCAGGCAGAGGGGACTAAGCGAGCCAAGAACTCAAACAAATTAGACAAATCAGACAAATCAAATATTTTTGGTGATCATCCGGATGCTTTAAAGTAAAGATGCTTTTTATGCCATTGCATCGCCGATGTCATAGATGTTCGCAAAAACCATAATAGAATAATTCAAATAGAGTTAAGCCATGAGTTGATCTATTTAAAAACCTTCCTCATATACTTCATATACTTACAAAAATAAACTGCGAGTCCAAAAGAACTCGCAGTTTGCGCGCATGTCCATATATATAAGTGGATGTCAAGTTGATGCAAAAAACGGAAGAGTTAAAACTGTTCAGTAACGAAATTTAAGACTAATCGGCGGATCGGTTAATGGAACTTTTGTGATATATTACTAAGTGCGTCTCCTGCTTCATTAATGTGAATCTTTTCTATGGCTAAATCTCCTAAGGCTACAATTCCAACTAATCTACCATTATCTAAGACGGGCAACCTTCTAATTTGATGTCGTGACATTAAGTCAGCTGCTTCATGCACATCTTGATCTAAAGATACGCTTTTAATATTAGTACTCATAGTATCCTTAGCTAACGTGGTATTAACATTTCCCCCGGTGGCAACAACATTTAAGACGATGTCTCTATCTGTAACAATACCAATCAGGTTATCTCCTTGACAAATAGGAATAGAACCCACATCATCTCTCTTCATTAACTTGGCAACGTCAACTATTTTGGTCTCCGGAGCAACCCATTCAACTGAATTCGTCATTACGTCTCGAACCTTCATGCTTTAGCCCTCCTGATATTTTTTTTCATGAATAGTATAAACATCTTTGCTTAAAAGAATTCAAGATCATTTATCGTGTCAAGGGTATCCAGAACAAGGGTGATTACAATAAATATTATCTCGATCAATAAAAAAATGGTTGACAGACCACATTTATGGTGGTAGTATGACGAAAGTGCCGCAAAGACACAGAGAGTTTTACAACCCGCATTCCTGAGGGGGTAGAG
>CAYWSF010000388.1:0-1568 GCA_964460725.1 uncultured Desulfosporosinus sp. | reverse complement strand
TCAAAGCTCGTATATCCCCAAAAAACGTTCATAAAAATTTTCATAACACAATATAACACCAGCAAACTGGTCAGGAGACCAATTCCACCCAGCCAAAAGTAACCGGCCTGAAATGTCCCTTCGGTAACAAAAATTTTACCGATAAAACCGCTCAGTGGTGGTATACCCGACACAGACAAAGCCGCAATAAAGAACATCCAACCCAATTGAGGATGCAAGCGAATCAAGCCGCTTACATCCTTAATTTTACTTGTCCCGGCGAGATAAATAATCGTTCCTCCTAAGAGAAAAAGAAGCGCTTTCACGATCATATCATGAATCAGATAATACACAGAGCCTCTCATTCCGGCTATGGAAAAAGAAGCAAAGCCCGCTAAAATGAAGCCAACCCCGACCACCACATTATAGGTAATGATTTTTTTTATGTCCTGAAAGGCCACAGCACCCATTGCCCCTAACAGCATGGATAATGCTGCCAAGATCCCGATGAACAGGTGCGTAACGCCAGGTTCGTGGTAAAAGACAAGGGAAAACAAGCGGATAATGGCATAGACTCCCACCTTGGTCAGTAAGGCGGCAAAAATGGCCGCGATGGCAGTAGGCGGGGCACTGTACGAACCAGGCACCCAATAAAAGAGAAACAAACCCGCTTTTAAACTGAAGACAATTAAGAACAAAAAGGCAACCGCTGTCATCAGTCCGCCTTGACCGACTTCTGCGACCCGGACAGATAGATGAGCGAGATTTAAAGTGCCGGTCATACTATATAAGAAAGCAATCGCAGCAAGGAATAAGAAGGAAGAAATCATGTTGATTAAAATATATTTAATGGACTCCCGAAGCTGGATCTTCTTTCCCCCTAAGGAAATCAGCACATAAGAGGCCACCAGCATGACTTCAAAAAAAACATACAAGTTAAAAATATCCCCTGTCAAAAAGGAACCATTTATTCCCGCCAGCAGGAATAAACAAAAGGGATAAAAGTAATGTCTTTCTCTCTCGCTGCCAATCGTCGAAAAAGCATAGATCAAACAACAAAAGACGACGATCGCGGTGACCAAAACAAGCAAAACCGCCAACATATCCGCTGCCAAAGTAATGCCAAAAGGTGCCTCCCAGCCTCCTAAATAGAGGGTTTGGATCCCCATTGTTCTGATTTGTTCCAGTAAAACAACAGAGACTGACCCAACCAGGACAGTGGCCAGAATACTGCAAATACGATGCAGCAATATATAATTTCGGAAAATAACCAGCACCATTCCGGTAATAATGGGAATGATCACGGGCAGTATGATTAAATTATTCATCCTCATAACCTCTTAATTGCTCTGCGTCATCCGTCCCCAATACTTTATAAGCACGATAGCTTAACACCAAAAAAAGTGCTGTGGTGGCAAAATTAATAACAATGGCTGTCAATAAAAGAGCCTGTGGCAAAGGATCGGTAATAAAAACCTCCTTGAGACCGAGAATTGGCGGCCCACCCTTTTTTAATCCACCCATAGTCAGAATCAGTAAATTCACCCCATGACCGATAATCGAGGTGCCTAAAATAATCCGCAGCAAAG
>CAYWSF010000387.1:0-1592 GCA_964460725.1 uncultured Desulfosporosinus sp. | reverse complement strand
CATACTAAATAACACAAATTTGTAATTTTATAGTATAATAAGTCGAAAGACTTATTTAGTCTTTTTCATGTAGTTATCCCCTCCGTTTTACTTAGAACGGAGGGGCCTTTTTGCCAGGTTTGCCCATAGATGAGCCTAAAGCCCATTCTATGAGGCATTGCGCAAAAGATCCCCGGACGCGGGGATCTTTTCATTGTGAGAATTATATTTTCGAATTACATACATGGTTCTGTTGCAAAAACCTTCAGTTAGGAAAGCGTGGGGAAGACGGTTTTTTTGCTTCCCTACGCCTGTGGAGTGTTGCAGCAAACGAAAATAGTCCTTGTGGCGAAATCAACACGATGAATCAGGAATAATCTCAGTATGGGTATATTCGTACATATTTTGAGCAGCAGCTATAGGTTGGTAAATTTGCTATGATTAACGGGGTATGTCTGTCAGCCGGTCAGATATGATATTCATACTTACAAGGATACAAGCATACGATTAAAAATATATAATGTGGGGGGCGTAAAATTTTGGAGACATTTTTTCATAGTGAACCGCGAATAGAAGAGTGGGCAAATGAAATTATAGATAGTATATTTAAGGCCTGTCAGTCAAGCGGAGTTGATTCAGAGGCAGGGTTTCAAAGGGGTAGTCTGATTGTCACGAATCTAACGCGTTTATTACAAGGGATTTCAGAATTTCCAATTGAATATTTGGAAGATGCACTAAAACAACTCCTCGAACAACAAATTCCTGATTCGCCGGGAGTAAATACCCCGGCATTTCAAGTTACAATGAATAAAATGTTACATGAAGGCTTGAAGATGGCGGTCGATACTGAAGAAGAGAATGTGGAAACCGTAAAATCTTTCACCAAGGATCCTCTTGCTGAGGAAAATACCGGAGAAGATGCCGGAGAAGATATCAGAGAAGATGCCGGAGAACACCCAAGAGGAGACGCCAATACGGGTGAAAGTGCCGGAGCAAATCCTGAAGCAAATCCTTTGGTACCTAGTGGTGAAAAGCTCCAAATTTCTGAACAGGCGGAAAAGCTTAAACCGGAAAATCTAATACCTAATCATCTTAAGACTGCTCTCAGCAAAGTCTTTTCAAATGCCCCGGTCGGTTGGAATCCGAACTTAATGGGTCAAACATTTCTTGCCCAAGTGGAGGATATCCTGGTTTATCAACATGATCCCAAGCAGTACTGTGATGTAAAGAAATTTAATAAGGAAGGCTGGAAGATCTTCGAGTGCAGTTCTGACGATCTTAAGTTTCCGCGTAGGTTAGAGCGAGGAATCCGACAAGTCCGGCGAGTGAAGCGTTTGGTTAAAACTTTGGGAAACGGAAATGTCCGGTAATTTGTAAGGGCCAACTTTGAAGTTGATTCGTTTCACATGCAACTGATCCTGCATTATGCAAAATGAATGGTACGCTGTCTTTCCGACGTTTGTCGGAAACTATTGCGGGGCTTTCGCATTACTTCTGCTTTTGCACCATTAACAATATCTGTTAAATCATCAGCCCCATCGTTATCTTTGTCAATTGGACAAGCAATAAATTGTATATGTAGAGAACATAAGCGCTAAGCCTACGGCCGGGGA
>CAYWSF010000386.1:0-1600 GCA_964460725.1 uncultured Desulfosporosinus sp. | reverse complement strand
ATTTTTGTGCGGCTTCTAGGTGCTGAGGCGGGAAATTTGGCTTTAAAATCCTTCGCTCTGGGTGGAGTTTATCTCGGAGGCGGGATCCCGCCGAAAATAAAAGATAAATTAACGGACGGAACCTTTCGGGCTGCTTTTACCGACAAAGGCCGATTCTGCGAGCTCCTGAAGAAAATTCCTGTCTATCTTATCCTGGAAGAGAACGTGCCACTTTTGGGTGCGGCCAGGCTTGCTTTAAGGAAACTTGGTTTAGATGCAGAGCGTTAGACATAAAGCAGCAGGTCCGTAAAATCGTTTAAATCATAGGCAGCTAGTCCGTACTTGGCCGCATCACCGATGGCCGCGCAATCCATATTAGCAGCCAAAGCAGCTTCCACGCCCGCTTTGGCGTCCTCGACCACCAAACAAAATTGTGGTGCAATTCCCAAATAGTCACTCGCTTTTAAAAATACTTCCGGGTCCGGTTTGGCGCGGGTGATGTTGGAACCGTCCGCAACAGCGTCAAAGTAATTTTCCAAGCCGATCTGTTTTAAAATTAATTTGGCATTATTACTGGAAGAACCGATGGCTATTTTAATCCCTTGGGTTTTAATCTGATCCATGGTTTTTTTGACGTCCGGGCTAAGATCCTGGGGAGACATGTTCTTCAGCGAATTACGGTACAGGGCATTTTTTTGTTCAGCCAACTTTTTTTTGGCTTCGTCCGAAAATTCGCCGCTCCGGGATCCCAGCAGAATCTCCAGACTTTCCATCCGGCCGATGCCGCGGAGACGGTTGTTCATCATTTCATCAAAATATATCCCGAGGTCATCGGCAATTTTTTTCCAGGCTAAATAGTGGTCATGATCCGTACTGCAAATGACACCGTCTAAATCGAAAATTATGGCTTGATATTTCATCGCTTTTCCTCCTTCTGATTGTCAGCGGTGGCCGGCAGGGGTCTGTCGATATAAAGCGTATCTTTCAGCACATACTCTTCTCCGTAGACGGTTATTTTCTTTGTGACGCCGCTTTCCAGGCTGATCATACACTGGTCTTTCCCAACCCGGACCAGCATCCTGCTGCCTTCAAAGGATAACTTAAAGCTATACCCCGTCCATTGGCGGGGCAGGAACGGCGCTAAGGAAATCCCTTCTTCTTTGAGACGGAAACCACCGAATCCGTAGACGATCGACGTACAATTGCCGCCCATATTGGCGACGTGAACACCGTCGTCGGTATTGCCGTGGGCGTTTGTCAGATCCAAGTTTGCGGTAAGCTCATGATAGGCGAAGGCCTTGTCTTCCATTCCCAGCCTGGCGGCCATGAGGCAGAATATACAGAAAGAAAGAGAAGAATCATGGGTCGTTATCTTTTCATAGAACTGGAACGAATTGAACATGGTTTCTTCTGACTGGGCATCTTCCACAATCAAATGGGCCAGGATCGTATCTGCTTGTTTACATATTTGATGGCGGTATAAGTGTAAAGGATGGTAATGGAGCAACAAGGGAAATTTATCCTTTGGGATAGTGGTCAAATCCCATTTTCTCTTTTGCAGAAAAGAATCGTCCTGGGGATTAATTTTCAGTTTCTCATCATAAGGCAAATACATATTTTC
>CAYWSF010000385.1:0-1605 GCA_964460725.1 uncultured Desulfosporosinus sp. | reverse complement strand
CATTAATAGTTGAACGGTGTTTCAGTGAAAAGCGTCTTTTGACACTTTAACCAAATTTAATTCTATTCACTAATCAGGGAGTTTGGCAAGTGCATTTTTATGACTGACAATTACCAGGATGTCCTTTTTCTCGATCACTTCATTCGCCCCGGGGGCAATGACAATCTGCTCTTTACCCTTTTTGATCGCTACAACATTAATCTTGTAAACCGCACGCAGATTTAGTTCTCCGATTGATTTATTAATAAACTTGGTTGGCGCAATTATCTCAAAAATACTGAAGTCCAGTGATAAATCTATAAAATCCATCACATTAGTTCTAACCAGGTTGTTGGCAAGACGTATTCCCATATCGCGTTCCGGATAAACAACTTGATCCGCGCCGATCTTTTCCAATACCTTTCCATGCTGAATAGAGCGTGCCTTTGTTACAACATAAGGAATTCCCATTTCCTTGAGCATAAGGGTCACTAATATATTTGCTTCAAGATCATTCCCGATCGCAACGACTGCCACATCTAAATTCCGCACTCCCAGTGCCCGCAGCGCATCCTCTTCGCGTGCATCAGCCTGTACGGCTTGGGTCACATAATTCATCATGTCATGAACAACATGCTCATTTTTATCTAAGGCCAGGACTTCGTGCCCTAATGTAGTGAGTGTTTTGGCCACACTCATGCCGAATCGGCCCAAGCCAATAACCACAAATTGTTTGCGCACTGTTTTCTCCCCCTATTACCTTTCTCTTTTCCAAATTAAGAGCTATAAACAATTTACTATTATATCATAACTCCATGCTGTACATCCCTATGCGCAATCGGCAGATCCCAAAAAAAGAAATATAAAGCTGTACTCGAAAAATCGCCTAAACCCAAGAGTTTAAGGCGATTTTTTCGAGGTCCGCTTGATCTGAAAACACACTTAAAATGGAAGTGCGGCATTCATTCACACATTATTTAATCCGGCGTAGTTTAGTTTGCTCCTTAGGTTTTGATATAGGATGCACTTCATACGGTTTGTATTTTTTGTTCTTCTGCAGCCTGAGACGACGACTTACTGACCAATAACCAAAAAACAATATGATCCCTAAAGGTATAATAATCGTCAGATAACGCATGTGCACCCACCCTCCTCAGCTAACTTTTATCCTAATCACAATATCCTTCACAGACCCTCCCGCTTCCATCACAAGTCGGGCATAGTGCGGTATAACGCACCTCTAAAGTCTGACCGACTTTCTTCCGCGTCATTTCCACCAGACCCAGTTGGGTCAGTCCTAATACCTGAGACCTTGTTTTATCCCGTGCACAGGCTGTCTCCAGCCCATTAATCACCAGTTGCTGATCTTCCTTTGCCGTCATATCAATAAAATCAATGATAATAATCCCTCCCAAGTTTCGGAGACGCAACTGGCGTGCAATCTCTTTTGCAGCCTCGATATTAGTATGGACCACCGTCTCCTCCAGGGAACGTTGTCCTACATACTTACCAGTATTCACATCAATCACGGTCAGTGCTTCCGTTTGTTGAATAACGAGATAGCCGCCGCTCTTTAACCAAACTTTGGGACGCAGGGTTTTACGAATTTCATCATCTACCCCGTAC
>CAYWSF010000384.1:0-1620 GCA_964460725.1 uncultured Desulfosporosinus sp. | reverse complement strand
GATCCCTGCGGGCCAGATGGTGCTGAACCACATACCTCAGACCTTCCTGGGCAGTTTCTGTTATCCCTTCAGGCTCCGAGGTTCTGTCAAAATTCCTTTTTAGATTGTACTCGTTGAGTTTTGCTGTCATATATTTACGCCGGCCCTTCTCTTTTGCCTTCTCAACACTGTTTTAAGGGTCTACATGCGAGCGAACACTTTAGGCGATATCATTTAGAAACATTTTTGGAACTTATCTTTGGAGCTATTGTTTCCAAATAAATTAGAAGTATCCGGTCTCCGGTCATTTTCCATGTGCTTTCTGTCCCCAAACAAACCTCAAACAAAAAGCTCCGGCAAATAAGACAAGGTATAGGAAGTGATGAGCTTAGCAAAGAGAACAATGGGGAGAAACTTCTTATAGGACATGCGGCTAAAGCCGGCTCCGAGAGCAATCGCTTCATCGGGTAAGATCGGCAAAATGAGCAAAGCTGTTAAGAACCATTGACCATACTTGTCCACATAATAGTAGTAACGGGTTAAGGCCTTGCTATGCCCTTTTCTTTCGAAAAAGTGCTCGCCCCAATAGGTTGTGATAGTGAACATGGTAATAATGCCCAACGTTGTCCCTACATAGCTGCCCACAAAGGCACGGGCTGAACCCAGCACAGCGGAGCCAGCCAAAATGGTTACGGGTTCAGGCAGGGGGAGCATAATTGGCTGCACAAAACAAATGCCCATAAACAACCAAAAGGCGTTTTCGATATTTTCCCGGAGGAGGTACTCCATACCATACGTATCAGTTAATATCATCAGCTTTGTAACAAAATATATCAAAATAATAATAAAAAACGTGAGGGTATAGTAATAAATTATGTAACGGATGACGTGTTTAGTATGCGGTTTATGCGCAAGGTAAGTCCAAATGTAGAGAACAGACAGCAGTATAGCCCCACATATAACCAGGGAGTCATATCGTTTTGGCATTGTATCTAAAATAAAATGAGCGCTAACTGTAGTGATAATGGACAGCAGCAAGGGCAAGACAAAATCTTTTGTCAGGTATTCTTTAAATATTGTGGTGCGCGCCTCTTTGAGCTTAGTCAGAGTACGAACCTTCTTTCTTGGGCTTTCCAGTATTTTTACTTCGCTTAATCGCTTAATCGCTTAATCCTAAAACAGGGATCATTTTGACCGAATCTGACATAATTATTCAGTTTAAGGATTGTTTAAATTGATTAATTTTTTTGAATAACAAATGATTATGAGTTTTTTTAACAGCTTTAATCGCTTGTTTCAAGCCTTTTCAAGGTTCAAGGCAAAATAAATATTAAATTATTAAAGCCGGAGCATTCTCTACAATCAAACATTTATGAAGCTTTAGTGGATTTTGCAAAGCAAACCTTTCTTCTGCAGCATACTCATGCATTCGATAAACAACGCAAAGGCTTTATTTTGAAAAAAATACTGCTAAAATGGTCTTTTTAGTATATAATTTTCAAGAAGTCTTTTTCTAACATACAAAAAACACATATGCAGAGGAGAATAATATGTTTTCAACAGTAAGCGAAGTCCGAAAGTTTTGCACTGATTCCATGATTAAGATGATTGATTTTAAAATGATCGATATAGATGGCCGCT
>CAYWSF010000383.1:0-1620 GCA_964460725.1 uncultured Desulfosporosinus sp. | reverse complement strand
AATATTGTTCAAATTGAAGGTCAGTGGCCACAGATGCCTTTCAAAAAAGTGGAGCAAAGAGAAAAGTTCGCTGCAGATTGGATCCAGTTGCCTTCTCCAAAGTTTAAAGAGTATTTTTTGAATTGGGCACCGAAAACATTTCCGTATGAGCCAAGTGTTGAAGCATGCTGCGAGATCGTAGAATGGATGGAATTGATGCACTATTGCGATGACACAACCGGAGTTTGCTGCGGTTTGTCGGCATTCAACCTGAAGCCACCCTATCATGTCCACAATTACCCGAAGTTCTTTGCAGCTGCAACCGGGTTTGATGAGGCTAAATTTTTTGAAGGTTTAGCCAGGGTCCGGACTTTAATTAGGGCTCTTAACGTCAGAAGGGGCTTGAAGAGAACAGATGATATGGTGCCGGCACAACATTTTAAACAAAGATTTCCTGAATTAGAAGCAGAGCTCATAACTGGGTATTACAAATTAAAAGGATGGGATGCAGACGGTATTCCTACCAGAGAGCGCTTGCATGAGTTGGATTTGGATTACGTAACCGAAGACTTTGAACAAAGAGGGCTTATAAAAAAATTATAAAAAAGGTTTGTATTATCCTGTGCACGCGGATGAGCAACGGTAAATAAGTGCGGAGAAAGGTTTAAGGAGGTTGCAAGATGTCGAACGAAACAGCCGCTCTTTCTATTCTACAAGCAAAAGGGCTGCTTCTTGAACAGGCAGAGGTAAATGTGGTTAGAGAAGTTCCGTTAACAATCTATTACAATGATGAAGAAGTTGCTACACTTATGTGCTCTCCATACCAAACAGAAGAACTTGCCTATGGTTTTCTGCATAATGAAGGGTTTATTCAAGTTCCGGAAGACGTGTATAACATTCGGCAGGATCCTTCCGGAGAAATGATTTGGGTTGAAGGAAAGCCATTTAATATGCAGGAAGAGCAGATGAGTAAACGTTTTATTGGAAAAAGCAGAGCCTCATGCCGTTCCGACAATAATGAACCAAAGGTTAAACCACTCACATCAGCCGCCTGCATCTCCCTCAAGGAAGCCTATGGTTATGTTGACTATTTGCAAACTAAGGATGCATTGGTTTATGATTTAACTCGGGGAAATCATAGCGGAGGGGTTGGCTACCAAGGTAAAGTAGTCCTGATGAGTCGCGATATTGGCAGACACAATGTCTTTGATAAACTCAGCGGGAGTGCCTTTCGCGCAGGGATAAACCTTGAGGATCACGTGGTATTTTTTAGTGGGCGGGTTTACTCGGAATTCCTGCTCAAGATTGCCAAAATGAAGACCCCTATTCTCATTGCTCGTGGTGCCCCGACAGATATGTCACTTACCCAAGCGGTTGCTTTGAACATCACCGTTATTGGGTTAGCAACAGATAAAAGCCTTAATGTCTATACCTGTCCGGAGCGGATTGTTCCCTGACAACTAAATTATTACTAGGGCAGGTGGTGAGTCCGGCACAGGAGTAATATGCTTTATGGTGTGTACTCTCGGCATTGGTTAATGAATCTCAAAACTTTTCAGGATTGTGAATTAAGTAGTTAGATATTGAAGATTGATTAATTTTTGCTTATGTTACAAAAAGGGGGGGTAAAATGGTGTTTAT
>CAYWSF010000382.1:0-1631 GCA_964460725.1 uncultured Desulfosporosinus sp. | reverse complement strand
CTTCGGGATTACAGCAAAACCGATCCGGATTGGGTGCGGGCCTTTTTAGCCAAGTATAAGGATGGGCTGTCAACCCTTTCATTGCGGGAAGCAAGTAAATATATCTAAGCTGACCAGGGAATTTGGCTCGAATTTGAAAACGCTTCAATAGCTGGAGTGGTAGCTTTCTGTAAATAAAGATGACTACAGATAGTGAGGGCGTGGAATAATCAACGGCTTTTTTTAAGTATAGTCTTTCCGAGAAAGGCCAAGCTCTTACCATAAGATACAACCTTTTAAATACTCGAAACGGACTATCCCTTTAGCTCAGGTTATTTAATATTTCATGATAACGTTTGGTTCCCAAGGTACTTGCTTTGCCTTTCTTGCAGAAATTAAGCCCGGCCAGCTTCTATTTCGAACCATCATGCCGCTGGCAACTTCTGTGCCCATCTCTACCCCCAGCCTTTCGCATTCGTTATACTCATGATTGGCATATCAGCAAACAACCCCTAAAACATACATTTGTTATTTGTACGGATATTTACTATACAGGGTTTCGCCACTACAAAAGTAAATATTTATGATAAAAAGTCTAAATCTATTATTTTGTTAATGGTTTTGTTAATGGTTGGTGTTTTATAGTTAAATATGAAAGGGTCTCAGCTGTAGGCAGGTTACGAAGGCGAGGAAAAACGGATGGAAAATAAAGAAGAAGTACTATATGAATACTGCGGCGTAAATGAGGACATGTTCCCGTGCCTGGGGATATGTTGTTCTAAAGGCGGCACAGCATTTAATGTTTCCTATTCCAAAGCTTGTCCATACTGCAGTATATCCACATCTCTGCCCTATGGTTCCAGCTTAAGGACGACTACGATTTTCGAATGCGCTAGACTTGGGTACGGCCGAAGGATAACACAATGACCAAAAAACCTTATAGAGGCTTTGGGGCGTTAAGAATTCCGGCAAAAAATCGGGGGACTGATGATAGCTCTGGAATTATTGTTAAAAAACTCCGAGGGGGATGTAAAATGATTGATTCAATACGGAAAAAACTGATGGCATTTATTCTGGCGCTGACGGTGATGATGATCTTTATGCCGGCATTGACTCCGACGGCGGACGCGGTCCAAGACGGGGGGCCGGGCACTAGCCTGGCGGGCTCCGGCACAGATGTCGATCCCTTCCTCATTAGCTCTGCGGCTGATTTGGCCTATATGCGCGATCAGGTTAATGCCAGCGGCACCATCACCCCCAGTGGAGGAGGTACTGGCGTCACCGCCAATACGGCACACTATAAGCTGACTGCCGATATTGCCCTGGGCTATTGGCAGGATAACGGCGACGGTATCGTGGATGACGGCGAAATTTATGTGTCTGCCAGCGGCGGCACGGTTTACAGCGCATCAAACTGGACACCTATAGGGTCATTTAAAGGAACCTTTGACGGCGACGGTTGGACGGTGAGCGGTGTCTATATCAATACCACTTCAGATTACCAGGGCTTGTTTGGTTTTGTAGAAGATGCAACGGTCAAGAATGTAGGTATTACGGCTAGCTATATTAAAGGTAAATACACTGTCGGTGGAGTAGCGGGGAGAAATTCTGGCGGTACGATTCAAGGCTGCTACAACACAGGTAATGTCAGT
>CAYWSF010000381.1:0-1645 GCA_964460725.1 uncultured Desulfosporosinus sp. | reverse complement strand
TAAACCACTTCGGATGACGGTTTTGCTTAGCCAGTATATAAACCGTCAAAAGAAGTCAAACACTTGTCAGCAATCCTCACCTGCGAGTGTTTTCACCCAGAGATAATACTTAACCGATACCTGTTCATTCCCGCAAATATCACTCCTGATATAATAATAGCCTCCAAGTTGCTCTTTAAGATTATATCAAATCTCGGGCAGAAGCCTGGTACTCCCGCAGGTTCAAGTTGGCCAGCGCTCTTTCAACTATCATAATTTTTGTATAATAATGTAATTTCGCTGGGAATTTAAAGGGAATATTTTACACTGTGGAGAAATGATTTAATTATTTGGTTATTGTGTTGGAATATAGGTGCATTTTTTATAGATGAGATGCTGCTAATGTTTAGCAAATTATCCGAAGTTAGGCGTAAAAAAAGCTCAAACCCGAATTAAGATTTGAGTTAATTAACAGAAGAGTTCTGAGGGAGAATCTACTTCCTAACTTTGGATAATTACATTGCACGAAACCGCGGTGTGTAGTGCTTATTGATATGGGGATTGAATACCTCATCTCCGGTCAAATTATATGACTTTAAGGAAAAATCGGTAGCAAAATGTATCAAAGCAGCGTTAATCATGCTAAAAACAGACATAGCTTCCCCCTCCCCATAATATGGCAACTTTTAAACACATGCAGTTTCACTAGTGATAGGGGGAGATTTACCCAGATACAAAAACCGTTTGGATTTTTCCGATCCACAGATAGGGCATTTAGATAAATCTATTCCAATGAGCTTCTGGATGAGTTGAAGCGGAGAAGCTTTTTCTTTGGTAAAAAGAGGCGTATGGGTAAGCTGCTTGCAAATCTTCAGTTTAATTGTTTTGTTACGATTGCCTAGCAAACCGTAGTGCCTGATTTTCACAAAACCGCTCGGAAGGATGTGAATAAGAAATCTGCGTATAAACTCATCGGCGGAAATCGTCATTACCTTATGTTTATTGGCATTCTTGTAGTCACGCCATTTGAAGGAAACCGTATCATTTTCAATGTTAACGATACGTTTATTGGATATAGCCACTCGATGAGTATATCGACCCAGGTATTCAACAACACAAGCTGCATTTTTAAACGGTGGTTTGCAGTAAACAATCCATTCCTTGCCATAGAGAGAGGAAAGCAGCTTTTCAAATTCCTTTTCATCGGAAAGATATGTTTGACTGCCGTGAAATTCAAGCTTATTTTGGCCGTAGAGTTGTTTAAGATAATACAGAAACTTGCCTCGGAACTTGCGGGATAATACCTTAACAGGAATAAAGAACTTCTTTCTGCTGTTTACCCATTTTCCGATGGAGGATAATCCCCCTCCAGGTACAATACAGTGAATATGCGGATGGTGCATAAGGTTTTGTCCCCAAGTATGCAAAACAGATGTAAAGCCAATCTTGGCACCGAGATATTTTTTATCAGAAGCTAATTCGGCAAGTGTTTCAGCAACAGCCTTAAACAAAAGGGTATATACTGTTTTTTGATTTTGATAGGCCATTGAATTAAGCGTATCAGGGATTGAGAATACCACATGGAAGTATCCAACATTGAGCAGATTGCTTGTCTGGTTTTCAATCCAGCGTTCTTTGGCAAGAGCTTGGCATTTAGGGCAGTGCC
>CAYWSF010000380.1:0-1670 GCA_964460725.1 uncultured Desulfosporosinus sp. | reverse complement strand
GTAGCCGCATTATCTAAATATACTCCGTTCATATTATCATTCCTTTAAATAGCAGCAGTAACTGCTGTAACTAAACTTTTTTCAGTTTGTCAGGTCTTTAATGTTAAGTTTTTCAATGAAGAGCTTTTAAAAAAATAGAGCATTATTACCGCTTAGCTGGAATTAATGCTCTATTTTTTAATTTTCTTATCACTACAGTAATTGACATTCCTTATGCCTACCAAATGTTTTACGAGCAAAAAGCATGTTCGGTTGCTCAACCGCTTACATTTGCTGGTTTCAAAGAGCGTTTTACCTATCCTGATTATAACACAAAACGGGAGCCGCCTTCATCCCACGATTATAACAGCTAAAGCAAGGGGCTTCACGGCATTTACGGTAACAGCCCTATATAATCCTTCTTAAGCGGACCCTGTGTTCTAATAAAGGCCATGTTTTACGGTTCATTCCTCAGCATGATAAACCAATTTGTACTGTTTTCCCTGAACAGCATAGACCTTTTCGATTTCTTCGGAACTGATCTCAGAAAGATCGCCGGTAAAGTGTAATCTTACGCCCATACCGCAACTGGATGTCAGATTGCGGGGTAAAGGGATTAGTTCACTGTTATAGTTAAATTTCTTCAGGAACCTAGCAAACTTCATGGCTCCGGCATTAGTGTAAAACAAGATAATGTATTCCATCGTTACTTCTTCTTTGCTGATATTTCAAAGGTGTTGGAATCGTCATCGAATTTGACAGTGTTAAAAGTATAACCGGTTGAATTCAAGTATCGTTCTACATTTGATTTAGCTGTTTTACTGTCAACCAAAACGGTTACCTCTGTCGAGCCGGCATCCAGTGCATTTTTGGTCATTAAAACCGGTTGGGGGCAGGAAATTCCTCTTGCATCAATTTGCGTCAACTTTAACTCCTCCTTTAACAGTCACTTTCATATCTTGCTTAAGGTTGAACAAAGCAATTATCAATACGATAGTAAAACCGATGAGTACGGCAATCTTCCCGTTAGGAGTAGGGCCTTGAGCGCTGGAAGCAAGGGAAAAGTTATGAGCAAAGGCTGCACCGGCAGTCATCCCTAAAACAGTAATCACAGAATCAATATTTCCTTCGGCAGATAGAATAAGTTGTCTTAAAGGACATCCTCCTAAAAGCACAGAACCCCATCCGGCGAGAGCCATACCTAGGAAGTTCCATAATCCATCAGCATGAGCAACGGGTTGACCGGCAAAACCAAGATTGTAAAAACCAAAGAATAAATTTCCTAAGCTTGCAAAAACAATAATGGAGAGGAATCCCAGAATCAAATAGGTATCTTTGAAAAGAATAGCGTCGCGAATACCACCCACCATACATAACCGAGTGCGCTGCGCTAAGAGACCGACAATCAAACCAGCAGCAAGGGCGATCCACATGGGCGCATATGCAGCCCCGGGGCCTTTTTCGCTGAAAAAGATAAAGGCAGGTGCTGCAAGGAGAAGGATAAGAAGACCAATAACAAGCGTCGGAAAAAGGTACCCTTCAAGTTGAGATTGCTTGTAATTTCTTTTTAGACTAAAGCCATTTTTCAAGAAAATAATACCAACGATGATACCGGCTGCGAATCCAATCAGGCCAATCAAAGCATTAAGGTCACCGCCGCCAATTCTTAAGACCATGCGGAGGGGACAACC
>CAYWSF010000379.1:248-1684 GCA_964460725.1 uncultured Desulfosporosinus sp. | reverse complement strand
TAGTGCCAATAACCTTGTTCGCAGCACTTGCCACATTAAAATAGTAGGTTTCTCCCGGAGTAAGTGAAAATTGTTCCGCCGGCTGCGGGAGCGACTGACTGCTGGGCATTAAAACCGGTGCCAAAGGGTTAGTAACGTTTATTTTCATGAGATTGCCCCGGGTATCACTGGTTTTGCCTAAAACCAAAAGATCATTGCCCAGCAAAATAGGTTGGATGGAGGTTTGGGACGGCGCCAGGAGTGCATAATTATCATTCCTGCTGATCGTGCCATCGCTGTTTATAACCGCATAACGAGTGTGAGTAGTAACATATGACAATCTGGTAAACATCAGGAACAGCTTGCCGTTGCCTAAATCAAGCAATCTGGGTTCTTTTACGGCATAATCAAATCTGTTGCTGGCGGCGGCATATATCCAATTGGTTTGTACAGCGAGGGTATTTTTATCTACCTTGATTAAGAATATGTTCTTATTTCTGTTTAAGCCGGCGGCCGGCGGTGCACTATTATCCCAGTTTTCGCGGGATGTACCGGTTATCCAGTAGTGGCTGCCGGTAGCTGCAAGCCCGGTTACTGTTAATCCGGTGTTGTTGTCACCAAAGGTGCCAAGCGGCATATCCATGATATTTTTGGTAAGAGGGGTACCCCCGCTAAAGACTGTCAATAGAAGGGAACGACTGGGCAAAGCATCTCCATGATCAACCGTTACAACCTTGTCACCATCGATTAACATTTTTTGGTTCAAGCTGTGGGAAGCATAATTGAACTGACCGTCAATGCCAAAGTTGGCTGTCATTGTAGCGCAATCAACGGTATAGTTCATATTCGCCTGGTGAACAACGCCGCTATTATCTTTAAAACCCTCTTTACCAATATTGATATAAATCTTACCGTTTAAATACTCCATGGTACCATTGCCGCCCACAAATGGTTTGCTAATCGATTGCTGCATTCTTTGTTCATCTGTCATATTGACCAGGCCACCTTTTATTGCGGCTGTACCAAGCACTTGAAATGTAGTTGGGCTAATTTTAAAGATTTTTAAAACAACTTTATCCGGATTTTCTTCCGTGTTGTGATAGCCAACCATGGTATAAATATTACCGTCATCAGCAAAAATGGTTTTACCATACTTGTCATATCCGCTGGGAACACCTGAAGTATACTGAGCTGTAACCTGCAGTGTAGTTGGATGTAGCTTGTAGAAAACAGGTGATGCACCTGCTGAAGGGGGGGCAACAATTACCGGCACGCTACCCATTACAAACATATCAGCATTGGTAAGCTGGGCTGAATGTTCATCGCTCGGATATTCCATATCAGAAAACTGAACAAGCGGAATATCGTCTAATTCAAAGGGCTGATACATGGTTAATGATTCTGCTGTAGCCATAGCAGGTACAAGTGACATTAACATACATGCAATTAGAATAATG
>CAYWSF010000379.1:0-238 GCA_964460725.1 uncultured Desulfosporosinus sp. | reverse complement strand
CTTTTTTCTTCTCATATTTTTCTCCTTTTTAAATAATAATGTAACCCTGTTGTTCGTGCGAAAAGCTCGTCCCTCCATGCTTTACCAATATAAACTGTATGTTTTTTCCTCATTTATTTTTCGATAACCCATAAAAAATCCGGGAATACGATACCATGGCTTTTGCATGGTCTGGTTGTAAAGCATCGCCGCTTGACAGTAGATATCCAGGCTACGGGAGAGGACTGATTTCGCATCA
>CAYWSF010000378.1:0-1691 GCA_964460725.1 uncultured Desulfosporosinus sp. | reverse complement strand
GACAAGGATATTTAAGCAAATATTTGCCCTTGGACTATTATGATATTCACCTTAACCCTAATGCTTCTATTGTCTTGGATACTGATAGTGAACGTTCAGTAATGTTGTTCACCCTCTTAGGGGAAGCATATGTCGGTGACGAGTTGGTAAAAGAAAAGACGGCTGTAAAACTTACCTCCGGCGACTACGTAAAGATAAAGGCAACGGACAAAAATGCTCAAGTGTTATTTATTAGCTCGACACGCTTGGATGAACCGGTAGTTTGGGGTGGCCCTATCGTCATGAATACAAAGGAAGAAATGAATCAAGCTTTTGATGATTATAAAAAAGGCACATTTTTACAAAGCAAGATTTTATACTCGGGATATCAAACACAGAACGGAGTACACAATTTAAAAAAAATTAATATATTAGCTATTATCGGTTCTTTGCGCAAGGATTCCTATAACCTGCAATTGGCATTAGCGGCAAAAGAACTCATTGGAAACCGGGCTGAGTTTACACTGCTCAGGTATCGGGATATCCCCTTCATGAATCAGGATATTGAATATCCCGCACCTATGGCAGTAAAACGTGTTCGTGATGAGGTAAAGTCCGCAGATGGAATATGGTTCTTTACGCCTGAATACAACCACTTTTTCCCGAGTGTTCTGAAGAACCTCATCGACTGGTTATCCCGTCCAATCAGCGATAAAGAGCCGCAGGTTCTTGCCGGAAAACCTGCCGCAATAAGCGGAATTTCTCCCGGTATGTCCGGAACAGGTCTGGCCCAGGACCATTTAGTTACGCTCATCAGTTTTTTAAATATGGACGTTATGAATGTGCCGCGTCTAACGATTCCTAACGCTGCTCAACAGGTTGACAACCAAGGTAAGCTGACACTTAAAACAAGCTATCCCTACTTGGAAAAACAAGCAGATGCTTTTATAGATTTTGTCCAAAGACGTATCCAAAATAAATAAGTTGCTTGATCATCATCGAAAAGGAATTGTCTTTGGTCAATAAAGAGGCTATTGAAAAGAAGAAGGCTATTGAAAAGAAGTAAGGCTTTTGTTATTGTGTAGTACTTGCTATGAATACGAAGAGGAGCCGATGATCCGCCGGTTGAAGGAATAGTCATGGTTCGTTAGGCGCGATTGGCTAAATCAAGATGAGTTGATATCTAAATGGGATAATCTAGAGAACAACCCGTTTAAATAATGTGCAAGGGGGCTGAACATATGGAAAGAAAGGTCAGGCGACAGATTAGAGGCTATAGCACGCAGGATGGCGCAGGAGTAAATCTGTTTAGGGTATTAGGGAACAGAACGCTACAGGAATACGATCCGATTTTAATGCTCGATTCCTTTGACAGCACAAATCCCGATGATTATACAGCGGGATTTCCCATGCATCCCCACAGGGGGATCGAAACAATCAGTTATGTGTATCGCGGGTTTATGACCCACCGGGACAGTCTGGGAAACGAGGACACCATCGGAGACGGCGAGGTTCAGTGGATGACGGCAGGCTCCGGCATTATGCATGAAGAAAAGCTGCCGGCAGCCGAAAGACTGCTCGGCGTGCAGCTTTGGCTGAATTTACCGGCAAAGGACAAAATGGTCCCTCCCGCTTATCACAGTATCAAGAACTCTGTCATTGAAGAAATCATGCTGGAGAGCGGCAAGCTGAGACTGCTCGCAGGTGAATTT
>CAYWSF010000377.1:0-1692 GCA_964460725.1 uncultured Desulfosporosinus sp. | reverse complement strand
AGTATTCAAGCCGGAATCTACGGTGTGGCTTTTATCTTTCTTTTTATGCTGGTCCTCTACCGCTTGCCGGGAATAGTGGCTGATTTTTCCTTAATCGTATATACGCTCATCGTCATGTGGATTTTTTGGATATTCCAAGTGGTGCTAACACTGCCGGGCATCGCCGGTTTAATTCTTTCTATTGGTATGGCTGTTGATTTAAATATCATTATCTACGAGCGCCTAAAAGAGGAAATTCGAGCTGGGAAATCCCTGCGTGCCGGTCTAGAAGCCGGATTCACCCGGGCGTTTACTACCGTTTTTGACTCCAATATGACGACACTTATCGCCGCAGTTACTCTTTACATCTTTGGAACAGGTTCTGTCAAGGGCTTTGCCCTTACCTTGGGCATCGGGATTATTGTAAGCTTATTCATTGCAGTTACGTTTACCCGAGGGGTATTGCGCTTAATTGTAGGCATCAGTCCAAAAATGAACACGGCATGGTTTGGCGTAAGGAGGGGTGCGTAATGGAGAAAACCGGACATCCCACGGTTTACGATGAAGTGAAAAAGAAGCATCGGCTTTATTTCAATATTGTAAAGAAACGGTACTGGTGGTTTGCCCTTTCGCTGCTCATTATTATTCCAGGTATGATTTCCTTCTTCATGCAGGGTTTAAACTTAGGAATTGATTACAAGGGCGGAACCATGCTGGATATGACCTTTAACCAGGCAGTGACACAAAGTGCGATATCAGATACGCTGAATTCGGTTGGGCTTGGCGGGTCTGTGCAATTATCCAACGGTGATACAACTGCCTTAATTCGCACAGACGCCCTTGACGAAGGCAAGCGTGCTGAATTACTGACTGCTTTGGAAAGCAAGGTTGGAGCATTCGACAAAGCGAATCTTAAAGAAGACTTGGTGGGTCCTGCCATGGGACAGGAACTCACCCGCAATGCCATCTATGCGATGCTCATTGCCTTTGGTTTGATGATCGTTTATATTACATTGAGATTCCGGTTTGACTTTGCTATCTGCGGCATTCTTGGCCTGGTTCACGATGTTTTAGTAGTCGTGGGGATTTTCTCGTTGTTCCAATGGGAAATTGACGCTACCTTTGTGGCAGCGATATTAACAATCGTTGGTTACTCAATAAATGACACCATCGTGATCTTTGACCGTATTCGTGAGAACGAACCCCTGATGAGACGTTCAGATAACCATGAGGATATGGTGGATCAATCCATTTGGCAGACCATGAGCCGTTCCATCAATACGACTGTAACAGTACTGATCGCTTTGCTGGCGTTATTTATCCTTGGTGGGGAATCTACCAAAATGTTCTCTTTGGCTATGATCATAGGGGTATTTTCCGGGGCCTATTCCTCGATTTTCATTGTCAGTCAGCTTTATTTGGAAATTAGGAAACGGATCAAGAAAAATCCACGTAAAAGCGGCAAGGCAGTTCGCGTTTAAGCATATCTTATTTAATAACACCCCTTAAATAAATATCTATAAGATAAGAAAGCGGTGAATAATTTGAGCGAACATAAAAAACTTGATGCATGGGTAAAAGAGTGTGTAGATTTATGTCAGCCGGACCAAGTATACTGGGCTGATGGTTCACAAGAAGAATATGATCGCCTGATGCAAGAGATGGTTCAATCCGGATTAGCGATACCGTTAAAGAAACGTCCGGGGTGTTTTC
>CAYWSF010000376.1:0-1693 GCA_964460725.1 uncultured Desulfosporosinus sp. | reverse complement strand
AACGGTACCTCAATTGAGGGCCTGCGTGCGCCGCTGATGATATTTCCTCTTAAATCCAAAACAACGATATCCTCAGGCACTAAGTGATCATAGCGCATTCCGCTTGGAGTAATGGCAATGCAAGCCTCGCCGGAAACCCGACAACTAACGTTGCCCCAGGTTCCTACCGTGAGATTGGTCGCGAGCATTTCTCTGCCCTTCTCCACAACGTTTTTGCAGGTTTCCAGTCGATGATCCATTATATTCTTCTCCTCTTTCTACAGCAAATAATTGATTACTCACAAAGAGGATGGAAACCCATCCCCTTTTTCTACTTTATATTCTATCCCAATGCTCGCTCTAAAATATCATTAAGTCTCTTTACCATACTCCTGGGATCAATAACAAGCCCTGCCGCAATTTGAGCATTCTCAAAAATTTGCTCGGCAGCAACCTTGGCAAAGGGGTCCTCCTTGATCCGTGCTTCGTTCAACCGTTTAATCATTTGATGTGCGGCGTTAATCTCTAAAACACTGGGACCGATATTATTTTGACCTTTATTCATAAACTGCATCATGCGCTGCATGCTATTTGTCCCAAACGGACTGAGAACAACTGCCGGGCTATCTACTAAGCGCTTGGATTCCCGTACTTCTGTCACTTTGCTGCCCAAAACCTCTTTCAGCCAGTCCGTTAATACCTTTACTTCATCTTCTGACAAAGAATCTTCACTTCTGTCTTTCTGTTCATCGGTACTTAAATCCAAATCAGCTTGATCGGCAGAAATCAGTTTTTTTCCTTCGAATTCCCCGAGCATACCAAAAATGTAGTCGTCGATTGCCGCATACGTATAGATCACCTCATAACCTTTATCCCGAAATACTTCCAGGTAGGGACCGGCCTCTATTCCCTCCCGGGTTGCACCGTTGATATAATAGATGGCTGTTTGGTCTTCTTTCATGCGACCGACATAATCTGCTAAAGTTACTAATTCTCCTGCCGGGTTATTTGATGATTCGAACATCAATAATTTGGTAATCTCATTACGATGTACAAAGTCATTTGCTGCCCCTTCTTTAATGAAAAAATTAAATTTTTCCCAGAATTCCTTATACTTCTCTGGTTCATCAGTCATTTGACTATTTAAAAACTTCAGAAAACGACTTGTGACTAATTTGTTTAGCTTAATGACCAACGCACTATCCTGCATGGTTTCCCGGGAAATATTCAACGGTAGTTCTTCACTGTCTATAACTCCTTTTAAGAAGCGCAGCCACTCCGGCAAAACAACCAGGGATTTTTCCTGAATCAATACTTTCTTACAATAAAGGTTTACCCCTGGCTCAATGCGTCCAAAACCAAATTGTTCGACGTTCTCCTTGGGAACAAATAATAAAGTGTTAATGTTTATCGGGGCATCAGAGGAGAAATGCAGACGAAAGAGCGGTTCATCATAGGCATTTGCTATGAACTTATAAAACTCGTTGTACTCTTCTTCCTTAATCTCATTTTTATTTTTCGTCCACAGGGCATCTACTGTGTTTACTTTCTGACCATTGACGAAAATCGGGTAGGGTACAAAACTGGAATATTGTTTAATAATGCGTTTGATTTCTTCTTCCTTGGCAAAATCTTGAGCATCTTCTTTTAAATGAAGAACGATCTTCGTTCCCCTGCTTAGATCTTCTGTTTCAGTGATCGTATAATCTCCAAC
>CAYWSF010000375.1:0-1699 GCA_964460725.1 uncultured Desulfosporosinus sp. | reverse complement strand
CGGAGAAGCTGAACTTTCTGATCAGTGCTTTGGTAAAAACATCACGACTCGAAACGGGAATTATAACTGTTTCACCTAAGCAGGAAGCGGTACAAAGGTTACTGTATGAAGCGCGACAACAAATCATGCCAAAGGCTAAGGAAAAAGGTATCTCTGTTGCTTTGGAAGATACGGAGATAACTGCCTGCTTTGACCTGAAGTGGACGACGGAAGCAGTATATAACATCCTTGATAACGGAGTTAAATATACCGAAAGCGGCGGGAGTATTACTATTAAGGCCATACCCTATGAGCTGTTCTGCCGGATTGATATTACCGATAATGGGATTGGTATTGCAGAGGATGAACAAAGCAAAATATTCACTCGTTTCTATCGCTCGGCAGCCGTAAGCAATCAAGAAGGCGTTGGCATTGGGTTGTTTTTGGCAAGAGAGATCGTAGCAGCCGAGGGCGGTTATATCAAGGTGTCATCTGTGCTGGGGCGTGGGTCCACCTTTTCAGTGTTTTTGCCGGGAACAAAGTGAAATCTTTCAAAACTGTTATGTTTAAGATAGATTGTGGAAAGATTGTTAGAGTATAGTCTGTATTGTAGGAAGCTGCGATACAGACTATTTTCTTGGAGGAATTCAAATGACAATACTCAAGACAAAAGAACTGAAAAAATATTATGGCAGCGGGGATACGACGGTACGGGCCCTTGATGGTGTTGACCTCAGCGTTGAGAAGGGGGAATTTGTAGCAATTGTAGGCACATCAGGCAGCGGCAAGTCTACTCTTCTGCATATGCTGGGTGGACTTGACCGTCCAACAAGCGGTACAGTCACCGTCGATGGAAAGGAGATCTTTTCGCTGAAAGATGAAGAGCTGACAATTTTTCGCAGAAGAAAAATTGGCTTTGTTTTTCAAAATTATAATCTGGTTCCTGTCTTGAATGTGTACGATAATATTGTTCTGCCTATTCAGCTGGACGGCAATGAGCCGGATAAACCCTATGTCGATAAAATCATCGGGACACTGGGGCTTGAAAGCAAACTGAACAATCTGCCAAACAACCTTTCCGGCGGTCAGCAGCAGCGTGTGGCAATTGCCAGGGCTTTGGCGGCAAAACCGGCTATAATTCTTGCCGACGAACCCACAGGAAACCTGGACAGCCGGACAAGCCTTGATGTGATGGGGCTTCTCAAAGTGACGAGCCAACAGTTCAAGCAAACCATCGTGATGATTACTCACAATGAGGAAATCGCCCAGATGGCAGACCGGATTATCCGCATTGAGGACGGAAAAATTGTGAGTGGTGATGGCAGATGATTAAAGTTAAGAACAAAAAAGCAATTCGCAATTTAGCGGACAAAAGCTATCGAGCAAACAAAACACGCAATCTGATTGCAATTATTGCCATTGCATTGACGGCGGTACTTTTTACTACGCTTTTTACCATGGGCATAGGCACGGTGGAGAGCCTGCAGCAGGCCACCATGCGTCAGGCGGGCGGCGATGGTCATGCTGTACTTAAATATATTAACGATCAGGAATTTGACAACATCAAAGACCATTCTCTTATCAAAGAAATTGCCTATAACCGTATGCTCTGCGATGATGTTGAAAACGAAGAGTTTTTAAAGCGCCGTGCAGAGTTTTGGTATTATGACGATGTGGGTCTGAAACTTGGCTTTTGCGAGCCCACAAACGGACACAAACC
>CAYWSF010000374.1:0-1699 GCA_964460725.1 uncultured Desulfosporosinus sp. | reverse complement strand
TAAGCCGGGGCATAAATATGCACTTCTTTTCCCATTTCTTCATAGCCCAGCCTGGCTTCAAATAACGAGCTTGCGGTTACGCCTTTAAGGTATTTGCCCACCAGAGGAAATACCGAATACATCGAAAACCCTTTTAAGGCCAGAAGAATGCTGCACCCCGTTCGTTGTTGAACGGAGTGCAGGATTTCCAGATTTTTTATTAAAAGTCGTTCATCCACAATATAACAGGGTGATGGGAGAACCCTGATATCTATGTCCAATGATCTACCCCCTTCAGTCCCCCCGCTCACTTAATACATCACCTTAATACATCACCTGGAAAAATAAACCTCGCACTCCTTAATCAAGGAGAGCAGGCGAGAAACTTTCCTGCCACGGTAAACCGCATTTATTCAACGCTTCCATAAAAGGATCGGGATCAAATTCTTCGACATTAAATACGCCCGGTTTTTTCCAAACACCTTTAAGCATCAGCATTGCCCCAATCATTGCCGGAACCCCTGTTGTATACGAAATTGCCTGCGAGCCGGCCTCTGCGTAGCATTCCTGGTGATCACACACGTTATAAACATAATAAGTCCTGGGTTTTCCGTCTTTAATCCCTTGCATAATGCAGCCAATATTGGTTTTTCCTTTCGTTCTCGGACCAAGGGAGGCAGGATCAGGCAGCACCGCTTTTAAAAATTGCAAAGGAATGATCTGTTGCCCCTCATATTCAATCGGTTTAATTGAAGTCATCCCAACATTTTGCAGTACCTGTAAATGATTGAGATAATTATCCGAAAAAGTCATCCAAAATCTTATCCGCTTAATTCCCTTTATATGAATGGCTAAGGATTCAAGCTCTTCGTGGTACATCAGATAAATGTTTTTCGGTCCGATTTCCGGCAAATCATATACCTTTTTTAGAGCAAGGGGCTCCGTTTCCACCCAGCCGCCGTTTTCATAGTACCTGCCCTTTGCGGTAACTTCGCGAATATTAATCTCCGGGTTAAAATTTGTGGCGAATGGATATCCATGATCACCGGCATTGGCATCCACAATATCAATATAATGAATTTGGTCAAAATAATGCTTCTGGGCATAGGCACAAAAAACGCCGGTTACTCCAGGGTCGAATCCGCTGCCCAACAAAGCCGTTATCCCGGCCTGAGCAAATTTTTCCCGATATGCCCACTGCCATTTGTACTCAAATTTCGCAATATCCGGCGGTTCATAGTTAGCAGTATCTAAATAATCCACACCAGTTGCCAAACAGGCATCCATGATGGTTAAATCCTGGTAAGGGAGGGTTAGATTCATAACAATATCCGGCTGAAAGCTCTTGATCAAGTTAATAACCGCATCGGTATTATCTGCATCAACCTGAGCTGTCTGTATTCTTGTACGACTTCCCGCCAATTTATTTTTAATCGCTTCGCATTTTTCTATTGTTCTGCTGGCAATGCAAATTTCCTCAAAGACATCAGGCTTTTGGCAACATTTATAAATTGCTACACCGGCAACTCCGCCGGCGCCGATAATTAGAGCTCTTCCCATTTCAGTACCCCCGCTTAAATTATTCAACAAATTATACATTAACCTGCTTGTATTAATCAAATATGCTCAACAAGAAGGTGAAATCCTCATCCATGAAAAGCATGCAGGTAAACTTTGCATAAATATTTTGTTTATTTAAAGCTTGCCGAAGCCGGCTCTA
>CAYWSF010000373.1:0-1701 GCA_964460725.1 uncultured Desulfosporosinus sp. | reverse complement strand
ACCTATAACCTGACAGACTGGCAATGCCCAGGAACTCGAAGTCCTCCCCATACCCCTGTTTACTCAGCCGACCCTCGTAATCCATACAGGAACCATACGCAAAATACAGTTTGTTCATTCCTTCTCTCTCCTTTTCGATTGGGCAGCTCTTTGGATATGCCCTGTGTTGATGTGCTAATTATACTTTAAGGGAGGTTACCAAACGGTAACCCCCCTTATTACGTATTTCGATGTATCCGGACAGGCAAACCGGAGGCATCCGGACACACTTTGGAATTATCCGGACAGTAAACCAAAAACATCCGGACACTTTGTCGGTTGGTGACCTGCTTGATTATGGTTGCAAGATCATGGTCAGGTAATAAGCGATCTATACATTATTATTCCTTGGGATTTTTCTTGCTACGTTGATATTCTGTCTACATTAACAATGTTTCTTTATCATTTCTAATATTGCATTTCCGTACTTTTGACATTTAACTTCTCCAAAACCAGATATCTTCTTTATTTCACCCAAAGGCCGAGGCATCGCTAAAATCAGTTCTTCCATTTGTGCATTATTATAAATGTAATAGGCCTTTATCCCTTCGGCTTTGCTGGTATCATAACGATATTGCCTTAATTCCTTATAGAGTGGCGTATCCTCTAAATTGGTTACGGCCGGTTTAGGTTCGCTTTCTCTTTCCTTGTTTTCTCCCACGAAATATTTCTTTGTATAATCTACGGTGTTTGGTGTATGAAAACCTAAAAAGAAATTCGCCCGTTCATACATCTGTTTTTCCGTTAACGATTCCTTTTTGCTTTCCTTTGTTAATTTTTTAATATAATCAATGAGATTTTTAGAGAAGTTTATTCTTCAAGTTACCATTAATTACCATTGATAAAGTGGTGCATGGTGGTGAGAAGATAATTTTACTGCTTTCAGCAGTGGAATCATTTAATAAGATGAATTCAAAGTTCCTTAAGGTAACTACTCCTAAGCCCACATCAGTTGATAAAACAGTAGACTTTAAAGATAAGGATATAAATATGGCAATTATACACCAGGGCTGTTGTCGTAGGGACTCCTTAGCTTATGATGTCTTAGTTAATGGTATTAAATGCATTATAGATCATTTCTTCTGCGTATGCTTGTGCAATCTCCATTGCAGCTTGAGCAACCTCTTCAGGATAAAAGTAACTTAAATCTGACGATATACCACATATAGGACAAAAAATGTCTCCTTCTAAATCATTCAAATAGTCGCCTTCAAGTTTAAACCTTGATTTACACTTATTGCATTGTAAGGAAATCATGCCATTTTGGTCTGTATGCAAAATGGCTTTCCCAATGTTTTCTAAACCATCACTCATATTCTTCCCTCCTCTCTTTTGGCCTGTTTCATATAATATGAAACCTAATTTTAAAACCTCAACGCCGTTACCGCCGCAGGACGCGGCGGTCTTGCCTCATCTTTCCGATAACGTCTGGGCATTACCGCAGCATCATAACCACATGCATATTGACAAAGTTGCGGTAATGCCTTGTTATCGGATGGATGAGGCCCCCCGGAGCCAGAGTGCGACAGGACGTCGCACCCTAAAAAAACACCTTGCTAAAACACTACATCTTTATATGCAGGATCTTGTATACTAATCCTCATTCTACTAATTTGGCTTCCACTATTGAGTTGAATCAGTACATTACCTTTTCTAAAAATA
>CAYWSF010000372.1:0-1723 GCA_964460725.1 uncultured Desulfosporosinus sp. | reverse complement strand
CCGATGTCTACTTCCGTATAATCCCGGCCCTCCATCAAAAGACGGGTCCCCTCCACACCCAAATTAAACGGAAAGGTCTTCAAGCGAAGGTCTGAGCTTTCACCGCTTACCGGTCCACAGACAATAATCAGCGGCAAATCCTGTGATCCCCCTGCATAATCCGGTATGAGTCTTTTTAAATGGGTTAGGGAAATTCCATCTACTATAATCGCTTTATAATCAGACAGCACCGGCGGCTGATTGTTGTCCAATAATACGTCATTAAAAGGAACTCCCAGGAGACCGGCAATCTCGCGGTAAATTGCTTCGAGCGGTTCGGCAACGAAAAAACCGACTTGCCCCAGTCCATGGATTTTATCTGCCAATACGCCCGCTCCTTTCTTTCGTAATCATCACCGACAGCTAGTGTATCGCCGATTATTTATTTAGTGATTGGGACCATCGCCGGCCATTGTGGACATTGCGGCCATTGTTGCCACAATTTCTTCACTGGCCTTGCCATTTCCATATAAGTTTTCGAGATAAGGCGGCAGCGGATTTTGGCGGAAACTGCTTACAGCAGCCACAATTTTCTCCGGGTTGGCACCGGTAAGCTTGTTCCAACCCAAATGGACAGTTTCAATCCACTCCGTTTCATCTCTTAAGGTCACACAGGGAACTTGCCATAGATAGGCTTCTTTCTGCACACCGCCGGAATCGGTGAGAATAAGTTCCGCATCTTTCTCTAAAATGATCATTTCCAAATAACTAACCGGTTCAATCACTTCTACATTTTGGGGCAAAGTCATTTGCCGCTCTGCGATCATTTTCTTCGTCCGGGGATGAAGGGGAAGTACAATCCGCCCATCAAGCCGGCCAAAAGCCTGCAGAATTCCTTCCAACCGACCGGGGTTATCAGTATTTTCCGCCCTGTGGACCGTGGCCAGAAGGTACGATTTCCGCGGATAGCGAGGGTTTCCCGCAATATTTTTTTCCTCTGCCCGCCGCACATGGAAATATAGAGCATCGGCCATGACATCCCCGGTGCGCACGACTCCTTCGCTGAGGCCTTCCCGGGCCAAATTATTTACGGCCTGATCCGTCGGGCAAAACAATAAGCTTGCGAGATGATCTGTCAATACGCGGTTTATCTCTTCCGGCATCAGGCGGTTATAACTGCGCAGGCCTGCTTCAACATGGGCAATCGGAATGTGGAGCTTTGAAGCAGCCAACGCTCCGGCCAAAGTAGAGTTGGTGTCCCCATAGACAAGCAGCCAATCCGGTTTTTCCTTGAGCAGCACCTCTTCAACGCCCTTTAACATTTCGCCGGTTTGTGCGCCGTGCTGCTTTGACCCCACACCCAGAAAGTAGTCTGGTTTGGGAATCCCTAACTCTTCGAAGAAAACATCAGACATCCGGTAATCATAATGCTGGCCGGTATGGACTATTTTTTCCGCGTGCTGCTTTCTTAAAGCCTCTGACAGAGGAGCCGCTTTAATAAATTGCGGCCTGGCCCCTAAGACGGTAACTACTTTCATACTTTAAATACTCCTTATTTCTCTACCTTTTTGGTTTCGCTCCATAGTAAATATACATAGGTTCTTATACTGACTCGAGTTAAGTTTTTAATCCCAGTAACTTTCTGAGTGTATACTTTTTATTATTTCTTATCATCTTTATCATACGAAAACACAGCATCGAAGGAAACAACACCGGGAATTCCCGCTCTTAATTAATTTAATAA
>CAYWSF010000371.1:0-1730 GCA_964460725.1 uncultured Desulfosporosinus sp. | reverse complement strand
GGTCATCGGTGGTTATGCCATCGGAGCTCATCAAGGATTTGTTTACACGCGGCATGACGCTCCGGAAATGAGAAAGAATATTGATCTTGCTCTTGAACAAATGCGGGAATACGGATTCATTGGCAAAAATATCTTGGGATCCGGTTTCGACTTTGATATTGAGGTCCATTTTGATGTTGGGATTTTCGTTTCCGGCGAGTCCAGTGCTTTGATGAGGTCCATTGAAGGAATGGGACCAGAACCAAAACCAAAATATATCCGTACGTCCGTGAATGGCATTTGGAATCGGCCCAGTAACCTGAACAATGTGGAAACTTGGGCCAATGTACCACAGATAATTTGGAACGGCTCGGACTGGTATCGAGGGATTGGGACTGAGAAGAGCAAAGGAACCAAACTTTTATCCTTATCCGGTCATGTAGTCAATTCCACTGTGGTGGAAGTACCATTTGGCACCACACTCAGGGAAGTCGTTTTTGACCTGGGTGGGGGAGTACGCAATGGCAAGAAACTAAAAGCGATTCACTTTGGCGGTCCCATGGGAGGGACTATCCCTGAGAGTCTGATCGACAACCCGGTGGATTTTGACGTACTGAACGAGATGGGAGCCGGCATGGGTGCAGGCGATCTGCTGATCATGGACGAGGATACTTGTTTAGTTGAGATGGCCAGGTTCTTCCTTGATTTCATCGTCGGTGAGTCCTGTGGCAAATGTGTTCCATGTCGGGAATGCACCCGGCAAATGCTGAATATTCTGACACGGATGACCCAAGGCAAGGGCAGAGAAGGCGATATTGAACTATTAGAGGATTTAGCTGCTGTAACAGGCGATGCAGCCCTTTGTTCTTTGGGCAGGAGTATTCAAAAACCATTATTGAGCATGTTGAAATACTTCAGAGAAGAATTCGAGGCCCATATCAAAGAAAAGCGGTGTCCGGCGCATTTCTGTAAGGAACTGACCGCTTTAGAGGGGGCGCGAAAATGAGTGAAATAATTATCCAAATTGATGGCAAAGAAGTTGCCGCCAGTGCAGGCATGACTATTTTAGATGCGGCAAAAAAGGCGGGAATCGAGATTCCGACACTTTGTCATAATGAACAATTGGAGCCTTATGGGGCTTGCCGCTTTTGCTCAGTGGAAACAGAGGTGCGCGGCCGGAAAAATTTTGTAGCAGCTTGTCTCTATCCGGTAGAAAAAGATCTGGTAGTTACAACCAGATCACCGAAGGTCGATAATGTTCGTAAAGTAATTTTAGAGCTTATGTTGGCGCATGCTCCGGATGCCTATGAATTGCAGGATTTGGTTAAAGAGTATGGCGCAGATAGAGACCGCTTTGAAAGCGATGCTTCATTTTGCGTGCATTGTGCGCTCTGCGTGCGTTATTGTGCCGAGGTCGCCAAGAAGAATGCGATTGAATTTGTCGACAAAGGAAAAACTCGCGAGATAGCCTTCATTCCGGAGATAGCCTCCAAGGAGTGCTGGGACTGCAAAGGGTGTTTCCCGCTTTGTCCGACAGAGGCACTACAAGCAGCTTTCGCCTTAATTCGAGGGTTAGCGTTTCCTGAGCAATCGAAATAAAGTTAATCAGTCTGCGATAGTTCGAAAAAATCGAAAAATGGCTCGTAATCGACGGGCCGATGCCGGGTCATCTGCCCGGCATCAATTTTTTATACTTATTAACACTACATAGAAACTTTTTTTCCGCATGATACCTGCAACTTGGAAGACGG
>CAYWSF010000370.1:0-1732 GCA_964460725.1 uncultured Desulfosporosinus sp. | reverse complement strand
CAGTAAGAACATACTGTTCGTATGATATGGGTAGAGGGAGGACTATGCCAGCAAGGAGAATCGAATTAAACTAATTGAACGGAGTTAAATATAACAAATGTAACAAAAGAGCCGTCCCTTTGTTACATGAGGAGGGTTGAAATGATAGATATCAAAGGGATTAAAAAGATCTATGCCGATGGTGATATTCAAGTTACGGCGTTAGCTGGGGTTGACCTTCACATTGAAGAAGGGGAGTTTGTAGCAATTATGGGACCCTCCGGTTCCGGTAAGTCGACGATGATGAATATTTTGGGATGTCTGGATACCCCGACAGAAGGGGAGTATTACCTTAATGGGACCAATGTAGTGAACGCCGGCAGTGATGAATTGGCCGTAATTCGCAATCGTAAGATTGGATTTGTTTTTCAGGGTTTTAATCTTCTTCCTCGAACGACGGCTTTAGAAAATGTGGAACTACCCATGCTTTATGCCGGCATAGGCGGGAAAGAAAGACGGGCTCGAGCGGTCACTGCTTTAGAATTGGTTGGCCTTGGCGATCGGACTCACCATCGTCCCAAAGAACTTTCAGGCGGGCAACAACAGCGGGTAGCCATCGCCCGAGCACTTGTCACGGGACCGGCAATCATCCTGGCGGATGAGCCTACTGGAAATCTGGACAGCCGATCCAGTGAAGAGGTTATGGCCATTTTTCAAGGCTTGCATGCGACAGGAAACACGATTGTTATTGTAACCCATGAACCTGATATTGCCGAATTCACGCAAAGGATTGTGCGTTTTCGTGATGGACGTATTGAAAAGGACGAAAGAGTGGAAAATCAACGCCAGGCCCAAGCCGAGGTTCTTGAGGAAGGAGCAGCAAAGTGAACTTTCTGCGCGAGCTGAGTGTAATGATTCGAATAAATCTTGATTATTAATGCTATATATGATTAGATGAAATGGTATCATGAGGAGGGCAGACATAATAACCATTCCAAATCAGAGGGGGAAAAAGGTTGAAAAGACAACGCGTGATCGGTATTTTTGACTCTGGGGTGGGTGGCCTCACTGTGATGAAGGGGATTCTGGAGAAATTGCCGGATGTTCGAATTGTATATTTTGGAGATACTGCCCGGGTCCCGTATGGAAACCGTTCCCGCGAAGAGCTTATTCGTTTCGGAGAAGAAATTGTCACTTTTCTGGTTGGACAGGGGGCGGAAGTAATTGTCGTTGCCTGCAATACCAGCTCAGCAACCGCGCTACCTTTTCTGCGGGAATATTTTGATCTTCCAATGATCGGTATGGTTGAACCGGGGGCCCGTTTGGCCGTAGAAAAAACTATTGCCGGCAGAATCGGGCTGATTGCAACGGAAACTACCGTGCGCAGCAAAGCCTATAAGTTCGGCGTGAAGCGGGCGTTGAAGAAAGGGATCTTACCCGAAGATTTGGAGCTTCGGAAGGCTTGGCAACAGGGAGAGCAGGAGATAGCCTTGGTCAAAGCACAGGGTTGTCCTCTTTTTGTTCCCTTGGTTGAGGCCGGCCTGGCTAATTCCACCCAGGCCCACGCGATTGCCCAAACGTATCTGGAACCATTAAAGGAAGCCGGTGTGGATACCCTTATTTTAGGATGTACACATTATCCCTTTCTCGAACCGGTCATTCGGGCGATCTTGGGGGAAGACGTCCTGATCATTGATCCGGCCTTGGCGGTTGTGCAAGAGTTAGAGAAATTGCTCCCGTATTTGGATAAGTT
>CAYWSF010000369.1:0-1738 GCA_964460725.1 uncultured Desulfosporosinus sp. | reverse complement strand
GCAGCGAGCATGCTGCTCATGGTTTTGCTGGCAGGAAGTAAAATTGCGAAGTTTGAAGACGGAGCTATAATGCCCTCTGCTTCTTCTTCGGCCCCGACGGCATCCGAGTAAGCGAAAGGGCTCAAATATCAGGTAACCCCTGGTTTTGAGCCTTTATCATTAATAACACGCACGCAGCAGCTGCATCGCAAGATTCTCAATTGCCTATGCCCGGGACACTTGATCAGATTTACTAAACCATGGTACGCTTTCAGTAAACTGTTTGTGTCTTGCTAAAAAGGCGGTGCGGTTAATGTCAGATATTGAAAGTTTTATTCGAGAGCTCAAATCGAAGATTGGGTGGTTTTTATGAATTGGAATGAAATCTTTGGTGCAAACCACATTCCTTCTGATGAAGGCATCAGAGAGTATCTTGGCGAAGCAAAAACAACCTGGGATGAACTGACAGCCTATATTGAAAAAGTATACCGGGTAAAACCTCAATTAAGCTACAGCAAATGCTCTCTACAACCGGGATGGAATGTGAAGTACAAGAAAGGCAGCAAGTGTTGGCAGAATGCTCTAAATTCCTTAAGGTCTGACTCTGGGCTATATTAACATTGAGGTTTAAGTTGAATGGAAAGGTATATGTACGAGCTAATAGCCTTAACTTTTATTATTCACACAATAGATACGCTTTCTTACTCAGTTAGATTAAGCTCGGTTAAGAGTGGGCAATTTGCCTTATCGACATCTCTTTTTAATGTTTTTGTCCTTATCTCCCGAACGGCAAATATGTTGCAGGGGCCGTTAATCGGAGCGTTAATCGGTACAAGTATTGCAATGGAGATAGATCCGGTTTATGACATACGCAAAGTGGTTTTTGCTTCAACGGGAGGTACGTTGGCAGGAATAGTCTTGATCCCGACATTTCTAAGGATTTTTCATTTTGCTATCGCCAGACTGGGAACAACTGGTTCAGTGCCGCTGCTTATTATTCAGGCCCTCAGCATAAATAATATAAAACTCATTGCAAAAAACACTGTAATGCCTTCAAAGGAAACATTTCAGAATATCCGGTACCGCGATATACCGAAAAGATTACTGGTTTTTAACACATTGCTAACAGCAGTGTACACCGTTGGGGTGTTGGCTGCTTTTTATTCCGCAACGTTAGTCGCACCCGAGTATCAGCTGGCAGCTTCATCGTCATCAGGTATGATTAATGGGGTAGCTACTATTTTGCTGACCCTGGTTGTTGACCCAAGAGCCGCTATAATCACTGATCAGGCATTTAGGGGAGACAGGCCGTACAGCGATGTAAAAACGCTGGTCGTTTTGTTAATAGGCGCAAAATTGTTGGGTACGTTATTGGGACAGAGCATTTTAATACCCGCCGCGAACTTGATTGCTGGTTTTTATCAATAGTTACGGAATCATATTAAAAGCCTGGTTTCTGATATCATTAAGGATGATCTAATTCATTGTGCTGTCGCTGAGTATAGCCAAGGAGAAAACAGCAGAGTTTCAAGGGGTATATTATGCTTTCAACGCTTCTAAGAGTACTTGTGGCCAAACAATTAAAGCCTTTTCGTTTAAATGCAAATGAAATCCCACGGTTCAAACCCCACCTGGAAAACTTCGGACTTTACGCGCATATTCCTTTTTGGCGGCGGCACCCCCACCTCGGTAACACCCAAATTAGTTCAACTGATTGATGAAATCAGGGGACTTTTTGACACGGGTAAATATATTGGAG
>CAYWSF010000368.1:0-1757 GCA_964460725.1 uncultured Desulfosporosinus sp. | reverse complement strand
AGAATATTGAGGAAAATATCAAGCAAAATGCAGCAGATGTTATCAACTATATTGAGGCATGGCAATATGCCTCGGCACGACTTTCCGAATTACCTATTTGTAATCGTCTGCTCAAGGAAACTCATGAGATACTTATGCAGGGCGTACGAAACGAAGAAAAAAGCCCCGGTGAATTCAGGCGCAGCCAGAACTGGATGGGATCTGCAGGCTGTACCTTAAATGGTGCAAGCTACATACCGCCAAATCCTGTGGACATGCTTGAGGCGATGTCTGACCTCGAAAAATTCATCAATAGAGAGGATGGGCTTGATCCTTTAATTGACCCCTTAATTAAAGTTGCTTTAATTCACTATCAGTTTGAAATCATCCACCCATTTTTAGATGGAAACGGTAGAATAGGACGGCTTCTAATTGCCCTCTATCTGCTTGAGAAAAGACTCTTAAGCCATGAGGTTTTATATATATCGTATTTTTTGAAAAGAAACAGCCTTGAGTATTATTATCGCTTAACGGAAGTTAGAGCGAATGGGGATTTTGAGCAGTGGATAAAATTCTTTCTTTTAGCAGCCTATGAGTCAGCGGAGGATGCAATTGATACAATCGAAAGGATTATCAAGTTGCATGACAGAAGTATTGAAGTTGTTAAAAATACCGGGAAAGCCTCAAAAACTGTAAGGTTAGTGTTAAATTATCTTGAAGGATGTCCGCTCATCGACATTAAAAAAACCAGTGTGGCATTAGGACTTTCCTTTAATACTGTGTCTAATGCTGTTAACAAGCTTGTTGAATTGGGAATCCTGAGAAAAACCGAAAATGTCCGCAGAAGTCGGGTGTTTGCATATGAGGAATATTTAAATATCCTGCGTAAGGACACGTAACAGATAACCGTGCCTTGCTTCCGGTCATATTCACCGGTTATATTGATCACGATTATGTCAAACATCGGCATAGCATTTGGTATGCGAAGCTAATAAAAGGCAGAGAGCTTTCCAAAGAAAATCAGGTTGGGGTGTGCCGCTCATGAAGCAACCGGTAATACCAGAAATATTCAGTCCTGAGTTAGGAAAGGTTTTTTAAACGAATAAAAACAGAAGACGCATTGACAGGGGGGTGCTCAAAATTGAGCACCCCCCTGTCAATGCAATCAGACCCTTAGTTTGGGGGCGCGTCTATATTCTTGCTGAGTTGGCATTCCAGTAAGGGTTTTATCAAGACTTGTCTGGTTATTGCGCTGGCAAAAGGTATTTGTGCTGCCCAGATCATATTCCAAACAACCAAGGAGCAGGAGCCCCTTAAATCGTCCGTTCTTTGGTATTATAGTTGAGCGGCGATGGATTCCAAACGGGCGATGGTTGGCTTACGGTCGGATTTATTCTCTGCATTAGCCGGCAGATGGATATTTATGTAGTCCCAGAAGGCTGCCGTCATATTGCTTTCATTGATGGCAAAAAAGACCGAGGGGGGATTGGTTTTGCCCACCAGGACACCTACGCCTTCTTTGACATAAACCATGCTGCCGTCCAACTGCTTGTCATTGATTAAATGGACGTGATAATTTTTCTGGGTTTTAAGCAGTCTGATCACATTCTCCAGATGTTCTTTAAATTCCTGGGGTGTGTAATAGGCCGGACTGCCACCGGGCATATCAGAAAACTCCATAATCGCCTTGCCCTGTAGGATGGTATCAAGCTCCGGTAAGCTAAGTATTTCAGTAAAGCAGTGATTTTCCAGCAAAGCGAGTAAGCGGCTGGTTTTTT
>CAYWSF010000367.1:0-1777 GCA_964460725.1 uncultured Desulfosporosinus sp. | reverse complement strand
GATAGGTTACCACTGCCATCACCAATATATATAAATAAACATTATGATTCATAGCGCTCTCCCTTTGCATCCTCACCTTTAATTGGGAATAAAACTGCGGCTATGCCGGCTATTACAATAGTCAGAATAATGATCCGAACACCAGAAGAAATCTCGCTTATAAGCGGCAGATAAGTAAATAAAAAACTTGCCGCCATAGAAGCCACAACTAACCCGCTAATAATTTTATTCTTTCTGGCCGGCGGAATGATTATGGCTATAAACATCCCATAGAGGGCAACGCTCAACGCGCTAAGAATTCTGGCTGACAGAATACTGCCTGATATTACACCTAATAGAGTTCCCATTGCCCATCCCGGTGCTGCAATACAAATCAGACCGTATGTATAAAATGGATTCAGCTTTCCTGCCACATGCATGGATACACCAAATATTTCGTCTGTTACCCCATAGGCGATTAAAAACCGGTGAAAAAACGGTGCTTCCGAATCAAGCTTTTGTGATAATGAACAGGACATCAGACAATACCTTAGGTTAATGATCAATTGGGCAACGGCCATTTCTATGTATGGAACGCCTAAGGTAATTAAGCCAATTGCAGCAAATTGACCGGCCGAAGTCAAGTTGGTAATTGACATCAACGTTGCCTGAAAAGCGGTTAATCCCGCTTTCTTAGCCACAATACCCAAAGTAAATGACACAGCAAGATATCCTAACGCAATTGGGATACCGTCACGCAACCCTTTGACAAAACATGTCCGATTATTCCCCATCTTTTCTTCCTGTCTTTCTCGGCAAATTCTAAAAAAGCATCGTCAAAAACGATGCATAATATCCCTAAAACAGCAAACACTTGGACTCACTCGAAACACGAAGACTAATGCCTAATCATGGCAATGCCGCAGTTCGAAATCGCTATTTGACTGGATGAGACATTTAAAACATGCGTCAAAAAATCGTATTTGAGTAAGAACCAAACACTTCACGTCAATTAACGTCAATCATGATGGTTTTGCAGCATCTTTTCAGAGAACTGTTCGTATACCTTGCGCAAACGCTCATCAAGGAAAGACAACGCTTTTCTCTTAATTTCTTCCGAAACTTGATAAGCCGCCTCGGCTATGCTGCCGGTTATGGCGGCAAGGGTGTCACTGTCTCCGCCAAGGGAAATCGCATTTCTTATAGCATCCTCGAAATCCCTGCTTTCAAGAAAAGCGATAATCGCTTCGGGTACAGTCTCCTGACAGCTCTCGTAAAAACGATATTTTTTTCGTATTTCGTCAAGATTACGGCTCAAGTCATAACCGTATTTTCTCTCAATATAAGCTTTTATTTCCGGCTTGGACTTCCCTTGCCGGGCAAGAAAAATGGCTGCTGCAGTTGCTTGTGCACCCTTAATGCCTTCCGGATGATTATGCGTCACGGCAGCACTGGTTTCAGCACATTGCTCCACCTCTGCGAGAGTATCAAAGGCCCAAGCCACTGCTGATACCCGCATAGCCGAGCCATTTCCCCAGCTGTTGTAGGGATTAGTATCCTCCAAAAACAACCAACTGCCAAAACGTCCGCCATAGCCTGCATCCGGATACATACGACCATATTTCTTCATGGCCTGAATGAAAGCAGCAGCACTGCTGCCATTAATCAAACCTTCGGCAATGGCAAGCGTCATCACAGTATCATCCGTAAAAAAACATCCCGGGCTGAAAAGCGGAAACTCCTTGGTCTTTATGTTGTTCCATTCGTAAACTGAACCGACGATATCTCCAATAATAGC
>CAYWSF010000366.1:0-1795 GCA_964460725.1 uncultured Desulfosporosinus sp. | reverse complement strand
CCGCCTCAACGGTTTAAAATGGATATTATTTTTTTTAAAGGTACTACAGGATCTTCATATTGTCAAGAGGGATGAATATAAATTTCACAGAACATCAAAATGTCCGGATTTACGGGACTTTTCGTGGCTTAAAGTTCTCCGCCTAAAGAATCCGGAATTAACAGTGTAACTATCTTGAAAGAACTATTGATATTGGTATATACAGGCAACAACCTCTTTAGAATAATGGAAATGAAGACCGAAGATTCAATCAGTACATATTATTTCGGTGATGCATAGAATGGGGCATAGAATCTTAGATATTTAATTGGACATATATGAACATATGTCCAAGGAGGGGGAACCTCTTGAAAAAAGATGCACATTACTATGCAATTCTAGCGTTTTGTCGCGCCTGTGGCTTTAAGAAAGAAAGCGCCCTGGAAATTGCTTATGCCTCACAATTTTCAGATGATGCCAAAATAAATCTGATGTTTTTGGCCAATCCCAGTGAAATTGTTGAGCATGAAGTTATTGATTATGAGATTATCGAAAATAAACAGGCTTTTTTTAATATGGCTACCTGCCATTCTTACTTTCGTATTAATACATTTAACTACGAGGCAATGGTCAACAACACTATTGCCTTTCATTTTGTGCCGGGCTGTACGGGAGAAAACTTCACGAAAAGGCTGCGTTGTAAGGAAGAAGGCCCAATAATTCTGGATATGTTAAATGATGTATTTCAGGAGGATGATTTGATTGAACTGGGATTAATTTTGCATGCCTTTGCAGATTCCTATACGCATCAAGGATTCAGCGGTATGGTAAGTAAAGTCAATGATATAAACAATTTAAAAGCAGAGAATAAAGTAAATATCGGGTGGTATTATAAAATTCTTAATTTTTTCGGTCGCTTGAGCCGCACAAAATACGATAAATTATTTGATGGGCTTATGCCTGCCTATGGACATGGCCAAGCCTTGGAATTTCCCGATATCCCTTACTTAGTCTGGTCATATGAATATGACGAGAGCGGCGAATTTTATGGCTCTTATAAGAAAGTGGAAATAAATAATCGCGAAAGGTTTGCGCGCGCTTTTAAGCGCATCACAAAACTTTTGGCGGATTACTTAGCTAAGCATCCTCAATACCTGGATCCTAATCTTAAGTTCGGTAACTTCAATATCCTGATCGATACTCTGCTGGCAGAAGAGTTTGTGGACGCTAAACGAGAGGAGAATTGGCAAAGACTGATCATCGAGCAGGGATTATTTGATGAAAATGAATTGAATTTATTAATTTACGATGAGAACAGATGGCTGCAGGAAGCATTCATTAATTTCGACCACGCGGTTTTTGATAGCCGGCTGGTGGAAGAGGTTCACTTGGCGGATAACTTTGCAAATTCCCACTGGTATCGTTTTTATCTAGCAGTTAAATGGTATAAGAAAAAATTCTTTGAGTACTGTGCCAAGTATCAATTTTTTATTCCTAATTAAGATGTGTATCGCTATCGGCACATCGGCAATTGAACCGGCACCGGCAATTGAACCATAAGAACTGCTTCCATTAGGATCTACCATTGTTAAAGCACTGATGTCGTTCACATCTATGATGAACCTAAAAAGTAACGTTATTCTTTTTTGACGCGCCAATAAAGTTAGCATTAGTTAAAAGTTGGCATATGCAAAAGTTAAAATGGACATAATAACGTTATTATTTTTAGGAGAGTGAAACAATGGAAACATCGCAACAGGAATTTCAACAAGAAAATGTAACTCCTCCAGGTGTTGTCAAAGATGTTCCTTACGAC
>CAYWSF010000365.1:0-1801 GCA_964460725.1 uncultured Desulfosporosinus sp. | reverse complement strand
GAGAAGGTCCGTCAGGAAAGCAGGCAGAATAAAAAAGCAGAAGAGATCAGACGCAGGGTAATGAAGCTGATGTCCAGCCGGGAGTTACTCAATGTCTACCTTGACAACGCCAATATCCCCGTAAAAGTATATAAAATCGATTACACCATGCAGAATAGCCGGTTAAAACTCTGGGAAGATGCTGCCCATGAGAATTCCGGCGGCGAGAAATTTGTGGTATTTTTCTCGGTTTTATCCGCCTTGATGAGTTACGCCCGTACCCGGGCCAGGGAAGGCTTGGGCGGTATGTCCGAGAAAGAAAGCAGTGTCCTGATTATGGATAATCCGTTCGGCCCGATCTCTTCGGAACATTTATTGAATCCTTTATTTGAAATTGCCAAACAACACCGTACGCAGCTTATTTGTCTTTCGGATCTTAAACAAAACTCGATCATGAACTGTTTCAACCTAATCTACATGCTCAAGATCCGCTCGACTGCCATCGGGAAAAATGAATACCTCAAATTCGAAGAAATCATCCGCGATCCCGGCACATTGCAAGAGGATGAAAGATTGGAGAAAGCAGTGTTTAGAAGTACGGAAGTAAGACAAATAGCGATGTTTGGGGAGGAGTAATTTGTTTTTGCCAATGAGCATTTCCCAGAACAGGGAGCGGATGATGAATCACATTTTAATCGTCGAGGATGATATCGCTCTAAGCAATGGTATTGTCCTTGCTCTAAAAGATGATAATTGCACTTTTGTGCAGGCGTATGATATTGCCGGTGCACAGAAGCGGATGAAAAGCAATTCCTTTGATTTGATGATATTGGATGTCAATTTACCGGATGGAAAAGGTCTTGACCTTTTAGCTGATGTACGCAAAAATTCGGCTTTGCCTGTCATTATTCTGACGGCCAATGATCTGGAAACCGATATAGTAACAGGTTTTGAACTTGGTGCGGATGACTATATCACAAAACCCTTCAGTCTGATGGTGTTGCGGGCAAGAGTAGGCGTCCAACTGCGAAAGGGCAGACAGCAGCTTTCTGACACCATACACATTGACGAGTTTTCCTTTTCCTTTGAAAAGATGGAGTTTTGGAAAGGCGGCAAACTTATTGAACTAAGTAAAACTGAGCAAAAACTGCTCAAAGTCTTAATACTGAACAGGGGAAATACCGTTTCACGTGCCGATCTGGTAGACAGGATTTGGACTGACGGAGCAGAGTATGTGGACGAAAACGCCCTGTCTGTTGCGATAAAAAGACTGCGTGATAAACTGGAAGATATTCCGTCTGCGCCGCAATATATTAAAACCGTCTATGGCATTGGCTATACATGGATAGTGAAATGATATGAACACACTTGATTATACCTGTATCGGGATTGCCATTGTAGCTTTAGCAGCAGCTGCGATTATTGTTATCTCGTATCGTCAAAGGACAAAGAAAACGTTGGAGAAAATTAGCGGTATGTTGGACGCAGCCATAGACGGCAGCTTTGTGGAGGGCGTTTTTGATGAATCTGCTTTATCCGCAGTGGAAGCGAAGCTTGCACGGTATCTTTCCATATGTGCGGTATCGTCAAAGAATCTGCTTGCGGAAAAGGATAAAACAAAAGAGTTGATTTCGGATATTTCTCATCAGACCAAAACGCCTATTGCTAATATTTTGCTCTATTCACAGCTGCTCAGTGAACACGAATTGCCAAAGGACTGTATCGTTTGTGTGAAAGCCTTGTCCGCGCAGGCGGAGAAGCTGAACTTTCTGATTAGTGCTTTGGTAAAAACATCACGGCTTGAAACGGGAATTATAACTGT
>CAYWSF010000364.1:0-1810 GCA_964460725.1 uncultured Desulfosporosinus sp. | reverse complement strand
ATAAAAACCGTTGCGATAAGTACCAGAATATGAAATAAGGTTAAAAGATACAAAACACATACTACTTTTCCCAAAAAGCGTCCATAAACCAGTTCAATTATTTCTATAGCTGTTTTATCGATAAACATTTCGCCTAAGGCGGTGACTATTCGAGCAATTATCAGAGCTTCAATCATACCTATCAATACTGCAATCCAGGCGTCATGACCTGCACCTTTGGCAGGGGATACAGTTATCGCTATACCAAAGATAAAGCCAATTGTTAATACTATCATTTGAAAATTTGAAATCTTCCCCGATTCTAATCCCATCAGTCTCAACTCCTATTTATTATTCTTTTCCGGTAATACGGCTTTTCTGGTATTTCCGATTTGTTTTATCCCGCTTTTAACCTCAATATTTACTTCAATATTGGGATATAATTCATTCCACCTGGAGGCAATATCAGGCCACTCTTTTTTATATTTACGGTGAACTGCCTCACCGAAACCAAAAATATCCGCATTTAAAGCCATGGATTTATTCAAGGCTGCGGTTATCTCGTTTTTTATAGTCTGGGCCTGAGCTTCTTCAATTTGTTTTATCAAAACACCACTAAGGTTCTGCCGCCCGCTGTATTGCCCCAGGAGGGCCTGCTCTTTTACAGTCACGTTTATGGTTATTTTTCCGTCTGCCATTTGCGGTTTTATTTCACTTGTAGCCCTGATTACTTGTGTGGTTATTTGTTCTCCGTCGGGAAGAACCGTAGTAATAAACCCGTGTTGTTCTTCATTGATAACCCATAACAATCCTTTTGATTCAGTGGGGTTAAGTTCTCCCACTATTTTATTGTCTTTAAATACTGCCAAACCCTTGATATATATTTTTTTAACGTCTTTTCCGTCAATAGTGTTTTCGCTAAAAACACCTACTATGGGCATGATCGGAGCGGTAGTTTTACTTATCATGCGGTTGGCGAAATCCATTACATTTACTGGAGGAAATACAGAAAATGCGTGGGCTAATTTTATTGTTCCAGCTAATCCTATACCCGGAATGGACTCCATTCCTGATCTGGCATATAATATGTCACCGGCTTTATCCTCGGCCAGCACAAGATAACTGGTAGGCCGTGCCATGGGGAATCTTAATAAGTGTTCAATTAACTTGTATATTTCCTGCCCGGCAGCCTCCACGCCGATAACATGTACCTCAACTTGATCATAGAACGCGATCCGGCTGCCCCTGGCAGCAAAGTCCTCCGGGGCCTCCAGCCAAGATTTTTTACTGCGGCCCTGTTCTACCTGAACTGCAGGCGCGATTCCTCCGCCACCACCTCCGCTGCTCCCGGACATATCCTGTGAACCGCCATTTACCTGCTTAGGGATAATATACTGAAAGGTGACGATATATTCATTTGTCTCAGTATTCAGGTCAAACCCTATTAAATCCACGATTGCTATTCTATCTAATTCTTGGCTGTCCCAACATCCAGTAACGTTAAGGAGAATACCAGCCAGTAATATCGCTACCATAAACATCCTGAATAACTTTTTACTTATTTTTAATCCCTCCCCCCGAAGGTTTTTGCCTGCCCGGGTCAGGTTTGTTACTGCCCTGCCTCTTTGAATCAGATGGGTTAAGGGTTTCCGGGCGATTATCCATGGTCCATAACGGTGCCCTTATCAGGGTGTCCTTCAAATCAGCAAAATTAAGCGGCATTATCGGAGCAAGGTAGGGTGTGCCAAAAGAGCGGAGTGAAGCCATAATACTAAGCATTTCCAATGATAAGATTACAATACCGAATATCCCCATAAAGCCAGCCGTAAGA
>CAYWSF010000363.1:0-1830 GCA_964460725.1 uncultured Desulfosporosinus sp. | reverse complement strand
TTTATAAATTTACAAACCCTGTAAGGAGGCGAGGCTGATTAAGAACCCGTGTAAATGGTAATAATCCCCACATAAAACAAAGTGGAGGTTATTAAGATGAGACAGTCAAAAAACATTCTTACATGACCCAGTGACATATGGTAAACCCATACTTATTCCGAAAAGTGCTCCACCGGTCACCGGCCCGATGATTCGTCCCAGACTGGCAAAGGAGGTAAAAAGTCCGAGAGAAACACCCTGTCCTTGCGAGCTTTGTTTTGTAACGAGACTGGAACTGGTTGGCGTCATCAATGAATTTCCCACCATAAAAACGACCGTCGATATAACTAAGAAAATGATATTTCCATAATCCGCAGACAAGATAATTAAAATTAGCCCGGCTGCACAGAGGAGTGCCCCAGCTTTTACAAGCTTAGCGTCCCCAAACTTTTTGGTCAAAGGGCCAATAAGTCCGCCTTGAACAATCACCCCGAAGATACCAAGAATGGCAAAAATGATCCCCATGTCCTTTGGACCGAGGCCAACTTTAGCCGCTGCCAACAAAGCAAACGTGCTCTCAAACATAGTCATCGTAAAATTCAAAACGAAGTTAATAGAAAAAAGAGGAAATAAAGGATCTTTCAACACTTTAAAGGTAAGCAAAGGCTTGGCACGTTGTATACCTTCAGTCGGTTGCTTTAATGATTCCGGCAGGAAAGCCAAAGTAAACGGCAACAGCAGCAGGGCTAATCCTCCCGCCACGAAAAACGGTGTTGAGAAACTGTGATGGCCGAGCCAGCCCCCTATGGCTGGACCAAAGATCATGCCGAGCCCCATAGCGGCACCAATCATTCCCATCCCTTTCGAACGATCAGCACCTTCCATAATATCCGCTAAATAAGCCATCGTCGTCGGTAAAGTTGCCGAGGACACCATTCCGGATAAAGCTCGAATTCCAATCAATAAATAAAGGTTATTTACCATTCCAAACATTAAAAATGTCAGGCCATACCCAAGGAGGCCGATAAGAATAACCGGCCGCCGTCCAATACGATCGGACAACTTGCCCCACATAGGTGCAAAAAAGAACTGCATGATAGAATAGGCGGACATAAAAATCCCTAAGGCAAATGCTCCTCCGCCTAGCTTCCCCACAAAAAACGGCAGAATAGGAATGATGATGCCAAACCCCACCATGACTAAAAATTGAATGATCAGAACATGCCGTGCTGTCAGCCCTTGGCGCAACTACTCCCTGATTGGAGCATATTCATCAGAAGCAACCCCCTGCCGCCCGTCCTTGCGGCAGGAAGAGCTTGGGAAAGTGCTCCATGTTCAAGAAACATCATACTCATGTTAGCAATCTTCCTGGTTTTTGCCGTGATGGGAATACGCTTTTGTTTCCCTGTGGTACCCGAGGTTAAACCAAAATACTGAACCTCGTCAGACGTCAGTACGTTTTTATGGCCTGCGGCAATTTCCTCAATGTAGTTTTCGTACGTAATCCCATACTGCTTTGCAATATCGGACGGCGTACAAGTAACGCGGCGTTCCAGATACTTCAAAAACATCATCTGATGCATAGATAAGTCATTATCTTCAGGCATCAGAAAGCTTTGGTACTTTTTCCAAACTGCCCTAAATAACTGGTCTGTCTCTTCCATGAGAGCAACTTCTTTTTCCTTGGTCATGGGTATATACCTCCTAACGTTGAGGAGAGTTGCGTTACGGTCACACTACGGTTAAGGACACCCCAAAACATAGAAAAATATTGAAACTATATGCATCGCCTGCCGTAAACGCATCTCTCCAGACTGATATTATTTAATATCATTATTATAATTTCCATAA
>CAYWSF010000362.1:0-1863 GCA_964460725.1 uncultured Desulfosporosinus sp. | reverse complement strand
AAAATTGTAAATCGATCCCCTTTAAAGCTAGCGGCAGGCTGATAGGATGGATTGGGATTGAGTTCGAGTTCAAGTTCAAGTTCGGGATTGGGTTTACGTTCGGGTTCCAGTTCCGGCTCAATGCCAAGGCGTTCTGACAGAGCGTCTCTCTTCAGGTCGCCTCTATTCGTGCCGGTTTGTTCTTGAGCTTGCTGACCATATTGGAACGGTTCCTTCATTTTATACTCAAATAAGTTAAGGAAGGTTTTTTCTTCACTGCCGATTACCTGATTGGCGAGAAAGGCACTGAGTCCGAAACTCATTCCTAAAAATAAACCCCATAGCAGGCCTTTTTTGCAGACCGCTAAGAACCGAAGAAATGATCGGGCATTTAATTTGTTATCCTGCATCCGAGCCCACTCCATTTCAATGCTTTTTCTTTTCTTTAGCATCAATCAATCTCCATAGAAATATGCAAAGCTAAAGATTGAAATATTTAGAAATATGAAAAGGAGCGGCACTACCAGGTAGTTAATTACATATATTACCAAAGAAGGATTGATGTGGGATTTCGAAGAAAGGGGGAATAAAATTGAACCCTGGATACCACTGCGATTATCAGCCGGCAGTCCGGAACTCCCGGCTCTTCCGTCGTAATACCGGATTTTCCCGACCAGCCTATAATTCTGCAAAAACAGGGATTGCTCCATCAACCTCCGGCTTGTATTTCCCCTATCCGAGTAATCTCTACCGGTCACAGTACCGGCAATCTCCGCTGCTCAATAATCGCCCTTCATATAATTACTACCCTGCTTTACCTCAAGTTGAAATCCCTTCGCCGATGCCCTTCGCTTCTTATCCTCCACCTGGTGTGACGTATGCTTCAACAATTTCCTCGAAAGGTTTGGCGATCATTCTAATCGCTATTCTGATGTTAACTGCCTTAGATCTTGTGATTGTTCGCCCACAAAAAATGAGATCCTTCGTTCAAAATTCGATTTCTTTATGTTATCAATTGCCTTGATAACATAAAGAAAAGGACCCGTTGAACATTTAGTGAAATACGGATCCTTTTTTATACCTTTTTAACAATTACTTACTGACCATTTGTAAGTGCTTTAAACGCGCCGGCAAAACATCATTGCGCAGCAAATCCGTATAGGTTTCACGTCTGACGATCACATCAGCATGACCACCGTTCACTAAAACCACTTCCGGTCTGGTTAGCCTGTTATAATTTGAAGACATGGAGTAGTTATAAGCCCCGGTACAAGAAATCGCCAGTAGATCACCTGATTTCGCTTTGGGCAAATAAATATCCCAAATTAACATATCCCCGGATTCACAACACTTTCCGGCAATTGAAACGGATTCAACTTTTTCTTCATTAGCGCGGTTGGCAAGCACTGCCTCGTAACGAGCTTGATATAAAGCCAGCCGCGGATTGTCCGCCATACCCCCATCCACCGCAATATATTTGCGGATCCCGGGGATTTCTTTGATAGAACCAACGGTATAGAGTGTGGTTCCTGCCGTTCCTACGATCGAACGTCCCGGCTCAACAATAATTTTTGGACAAGGAAACTTATTTTCCTGACAAGCATCCTCTAAAGCTGACTCGATTGCTTTAGCATAATCGGCGATCTCAGCCGGCTCATCCCCGGATGTATAATAAATTCCGAATCCTCCCCCGAGATTAAGTTCTTGCAGCAGGTAACCGGTGCGCACATGAATATCTGACATATAGCCAATCATTATCTGAACCTCATGCCGGAAGGAATCTAATTCGAAGATTTGGGAACCGATATGAGCATGAATTCCTTTTAGGACGAGATAGGGATAGGATAAAGCCGAATCCAGTGCTCGATCTGCAGTGCCATCCGG
>CAYWSF010000361.1:0-1866 GCA_964460725.1 uncultured Desulfosporosinus sp. | reverse complement strand
TTGGGGTTATAGCGCTATGCTTTCAAAGGAATACCAAGGCGCAACCCTACTTGGGACGCAAGTTCCTGGGAAAGCTGGTCATTGCCAGGTAAGCAAACGGAAAGGCTGCTTCAGTTAATGAGGCAGCCTTTCGTTTGCTTATTTTTTGCTTCTTATTCTAATGAGATTGAACTCGTTGATAATGAAATTTTTATATTTTTTTACTCGAAAATGAACTTTTCAGGTAAGATAAGACTCATAGATATAGAAGTGAATGGGTACAGAAGTGAGGTGGTAAAGCCTTGGAAAACGAGCTTATCCCGATAGTAAAAAGAGCAAAAGCTGGGGATAAAGAAGCACTGATTGAACTTATTATGAGTCAAAAACAAGACTATTACCGGCTTGCCTATATTTATATGAAGAATCACGATGACACACTGGATGTGATGGAAGATATGATTCTCAAGGTCTATGAAAATATTAAGAGACTGAAAGACGAAAATGTTTTTGACAGCTGGAGCAAGACGATCTTGGTAAATTGTTGTAAGAATAACTTGAGAAGAAAAAGTAGGGTTACTCTATTTAGAAATATTCCCGAAGGCTCTCATGATGAAGATCACTTTAAAGTCAAGGACGAACAGCTATACATTGAAAAACATTTAGAAAAGCTCAATCAAAAATACCAGGAAGTTCTGAAATTAAGGTATTACCTCGATTTGGATTATCAATCTATAGCTGGGATCTTAAAAATCCCCTTGGGTACGGTTAAATCACGTATTCACACCGGGCTTCTAAAGTTAAAACAAAGCATGGGGAGTGAGACAGAGTGAAGGATAAAGAGAAGAATATGGATAAGGATATGGATAAGGATATTGATAAGAATAGAGATAAGCGTATTGAGGAACTTTTAAGGGCAAATAAATTGCCAATTGATCAAATCGAAGTCCCTGAGGAGTTAGAAGGGCGACTTCGGAATGCTTTAAACAATAATAATAATACACATTTTACACTCGGAAATCGATTCAGGGTTTTTGCCACAGCCATAGTAATGATTTTTATTATAATTTTATCGTATAATTATGATGCGATTGCCTATTATAGCAAACAACTTTTAGGGTATGATCAGGTTATGAATGGTTCATTGAAGCAATTAGCTGAACTTGGCAAAGGACAACCCATAGGAAAAGGTTTCACATTTGCAAATGGTTTCTCGTTAACAGTGGATTATGTGATGTTAGATGAAAATCAACTATTGCTTTTTTATACCCTCAGGGATCCGGCAGGGCACGTCGATGAAAATGATATCTATATCTCACCTTTTATGTCTCTTAAGACTTTTTGGGGCGAATATAACTTTCAGAATTCCCAAGGGAATATTAATCAAGAGAAAACAGAAATCAAATATCTCGCCAGCTTTGAGCCGCCAAGGTTTTTTGAAAAGAATTTAACTTTAAGATTCTCATTAATACAACAGGGCAAAGGAGAGCCTGCGGAGATATGCTTCACTTTAAATAGGAATACTGCTATGGGATATACTCTAAAAAAGTCCCTCAATGCAAAAATAGAAGTTGATAAAACCGAAATAAAAATTGATTCAATCCTGGCATCCCCAACTAAAACAGTAATCACCGGTACGATTCAGAATATTTTTCAATTAGCAGTCGATCAGCTTAGTGGAGAAAGAATTCGTCCGACAGACCTCACGTTTAAGCTGATTGCCGATGGAAAAGAAGTGCCACAACAAGGCAGTGGCATTAGTACGGATATGAAAGGGATTACTTTTCATAGTGATTTTGATCCTTTGCCCTCGGACTTAAAGCAACTCCAACTGGAACTGGTGAGCTTTGGAGCTGATCATGATGTGAATCAACAGTTTAAATTAATCAG
>CAYWSF010000360.1:0-1893 GCA_964460725.1 uncultured Desulfosporosinus sp. | reverse complement strand
ACTGCCACCTCCTCTTTCCATTCCAGCCGGACTTCCGATAAATGGCCCTCCGTACACGCCCACAGGATAGGCAAAAGATCTGATTTGAGCAGTTTCATCACTACTTGCGTCTCCGGGTCGCCAAACCGGACATTATATTCCAAAATTTTCGGACCCTTCCCGGTGATAATCAGCCCTAAGAAGAGTACGCCTTGAAATGGCGTCCCCCGTTCGCGCATCACCTGTAATGTTGGATTTACAATGTCACGCATAACCTTAGCTTCAATCTCATTTGTCCAAATCGGCGGCGGGCTATAGGTTCCCATTCCGCCGGTGTTTAGTCCACGGTCACCATCCAAAGCCGGCTTGTGATCTTGAACCGGTACCATCGGACAGGCGTTTCTCCGTCACAGAAGCAGAGCAAGCTCACCTCTTGCCCCTCAAGGCATTCTTCAATGACCAGCTTTTTACCCGCTGTTCCAAAACCACCCTCCATAATTTCCTCAACTGCCTGAAGAGCGGTTTCCAAATCCATCGCCACGATAACACCCTTACCGGCAGCCAAGCCATCAGCCTTTAAAACACAAGGTGCTCCAATTGTTCTGACATAGGCCTTCGCTTGCTCGGGTTCTTCAAATACCTTCCACGCAGCCGTTGGGATCCCGGCCTTTTCCATAATCGTTTTGGCAAAGGATTTGCTCCCCTCCAGTTGGGCAGCAGCCTGGGTCGGTCCAAAAATCCGCAGGCCGGCCTCCTGAAAGGCATCCACAATCCCCATGCTTAAGGGGTCTTCTGGACCAACAACAGTTAAATCAATCTTCTCCGCGAGTGCAAAATTCACTAATGCGGAAATGTCCTGTACGGGAATATCTACATTCCATAATGCAGTCCCAGCATTCCCCGGCGCAACAAAAAGGCGTCCGACTTCCGGACTTTGCGCCAACTTCCAGGCCAAAGCATGTTCCCTTCCACCGCTTCCTACCACCAATACTCGAAGGTTACCCACTATCTCACCTCTTCAAATTTATGTAACAAGGGGACTACACCAAAAACATAACAATGAGCGTATCTTTTATTAACGCAATTTTGCTCTATTAAACCAGTTAATTAAACTAAGTTTTGCGTATTAAATTTTGCTTAATATCTCGCTGATTATAGCTGACTGTTTAAGTATTCTGTAATCAGCCGATCATATTCTGCCGTATGGGCAAAAGCTTCGGCTGCCAGGCGGCGGCGCATTTCTGTCGGCACAGCTCCTTCTTTGCGCAGCACGCTTAAAACTTCTTCATAAGATTCCGGATTGACAACAATAGTCACGCGCCCATGATTTTTGGCAGCGGCACGTACCATGGTCGGACCACCAATATCAATATTTTCAATCGCCTCTTCGAAAGTCACGCCCGGCTTGGCAATAGTCTCCCGAAAGGGATAAAGATTAACGACCACTAAATCAATAAAACTAATCCCGTTTTGCCCCATTTGTTTCCTGTGTTCCGGACTATCCATTGCTAAAATGCCCCCGTGAATTAATGGATGGAGCGTTTTCACCCGGCCATCTAAAATTTCTGGAAATCCGGTGATTTCACTGACATATCTTACCGGAACATTGGCTTCAGCCAGTTCTTTATACGTCCCACCGGTGGAAATCAATTCAAAACCCAGCTCCGCAATCTCCCGCGCAAAAGCAACTACCCCGGTTTTATTGGAAACGCTGATTAATGCTCTTTTCTTCATTACTTTTATACAACTCCCCCACTGCAAAATTCGCACCTGTCACCCTCACCTGTTGCTCTCAAGCAACAACCAAGCGCTCGCAGATAAGCAATCATCAATACGTAAATACGCACGAACGTCGTTACATACTATCGCCGATACGTTCAACCCTTACTGCAAGATTCGCACCCTCCGGCCGAT
>CAYWSF010000359.1:0-1931 GCA_964460725.1 uncultured Desulfosporosinus sp. | reverse complement strand
TTATCAGGTTGGCAAGCAGACTAAAAAAGGACGAACGGTGATTGAAGTAAAAAAATATGTTTAAGGATTTAAGCAACAGTGGAATTGCATCGTTAATCGGAATTGAGGAGTAATGCTTGCCTATGAAGAAAGCTATTGTAATTGGAGCCACATCCGGGATAGGAAGAGAATTAGCAAAGCTTCTAGCTGAGAATAATTATATAGTTGGGCTTACTGGCAGAAGAGGTGAGCTCCTATGTGAGCTTCAGAAAGAAATTACAACTGAGTCATATATTAAAAATTTTGATATTTCATCTACAGAAGCTATGAACCAGTTGGAAGACTTAATTAAAGAAATGGGCGGAGTTGAACTAATCATAATTAGCGCTGGTTGTGGGTTCATTAATCCTGAGCTTGATTTCAACAAAGAAAAGGAAACAATTGATGTTAATGTATCTGGCTTTGCTGCCATGGCAAATATCGCATTTAAACACTTTATCAAGCAGGGTACAGGACATATGTAGGGATCTCATCAATAGCCTCTCTAAGAGGCGGCGGAGATGCTCCTGCATATAATGCATCAAAAGCTTTTGTATCAAACTATCTGGAAGGGTTAAGGCAAAAAGTAAATAAAGCTGCTTTACATATAACAAAGGTAAGAGGGGGCCTGCTGAAATTGAGCAGGGCCCCCCCTTACCTTTTTCGAAGTGATTTTTACTGCATTGGCATGCAGTTTATTGAATGACACAGGAGCAGTAATTTTCACGCTGCTGAAAGAAGTAAATATTGGCAGGATTTAACGAAAATATGTTGAATTAGGAGTATTATGGTTATGCTTTGATGTTTTCCTTGCGAAAGTGAAACGGGGGCATATTTAATGGATCTTACTCTTGTTCAAAGGTGTTGGAAAGCGAAAATTTAAATATTGGACTTAGCAGGTATCTTGATATTATGAAATGCTTTCAAAAGAGGGTAGGGCTGATTTAAGGTATTGTTACTGAAGAAGGTGTAAATATTGTCAAGAATAGCGTTAATTTCATGTACAAGCCTGAAAGAAAGCTACGAGTGCTCGGCTATTGAGCTTTATTCCAAAAGCCCGACATTTCGTCTGGCTTACACTTTTGCCAATTTAGCAGCAGATGAGATTTACATACTTTCTGCAAAATACGGGCTTGTACAAAAAGATACCGTCTTAACGCCATACAATGATACTCTCAAAGATAAATCAGAGGATGAAAAGAAAGCTTGGAGCAAGGGTGTTTTAGCACAGTTAGACAAAATAGTATCCCTTGAGAAGGATGATTTTGTTATCCTGGCAGGTAAAGATTATTGTAAGTATTTGCTGCCGGTTATCACAAACTATTTGCTGCCTTTGGAAGGCAAACGGCAAGGGGAAAGGCAACCTGCACTGCAACGTTTAATAGCCCTTGAGCGTGAAACAAATCTGTGCAAAGCGGTACATCTGTTTTTTAATATGCTGCCCAGAATGAACTGCCAAATGATTGCAGACATTCCCTTTGAAAATGGAATATACATTATGTTCGAGAAGGGTCAAAAATATGGGGATCTCGATAGGATTGTAAGAGTGGGGACTCATACAGCGGAGGGGCGCTTAAAGACAAGATTGAAAAATCACTTTCTCAACAGAAATAAAGACGGAAGCATTTTTCGGAAAAATATCGGCAAAGCCTTGTTGAATAAAGATAATGATCCGTATTTGGATATTTGGACGTTAGACACGTCAAAAAAAGAAAATACAATTGCAATTGACAAGGAAATGGAAGCAAAAATTGAAAACGCTGTTAGTGATTACTTGCAGGATAGCATATCTTTCGTATGTTTTCCTATTAACCAAAAGGAACAGAGACTTCGAATCGAAGAAGCCCTGATTTCACTCTTAGATAATTCAGAAGATTTTTATCCCGATGATAATTGGCTGGGCAAATTTAGCC
>CAYWSF010000358.1:0-1944 GCA_964460725.1 uncultured Desulfosporosinus sp. | reverse complement strand
CACTCCGATACCAGAAATGGACTTCGGTTTCATCACCCAAGAATCCCCTGCCTTTAGGCATGGGGAGTGTCAAAAAGCTAACCCCTGTAGAGAGAGGTTAACTCAAGCAGAAAAGGAAATTGCAAACGGTGAAATGGTTAGCCATTTGGATATTGATTGGCCAACTACTCAGCTAACCGACCAAGACTAGCCTGCACTAGCAAGTACATGCTAACCCAGTAATTCCGTTCTGAACGGGAGGAAGCTTTCTGAATTTTCAGGCGGCAGTTCTGCTCGGAGAGCCACCAATCGCACCCCAGTTTACCGCGCTCCAGGTTTTTAGTTATCTCCGTAATGACCTTCGTGCTCCAGCCTTTATGCAGAGTATAGGCTATGACTTGATCAACTAAGGCTTGGTAGGAGGAATGAAGAAAGGTTTGGCTATCTTGATCATATTCTAGGTCCAGGATGGGAATTATTCCTGCCAGGTCGCGGGAAATTTCGGCCAGTAAGTCTTTTTCCTCGTTGGAAGCATCGATGTACAGGTAATAAAGTTTGGCCGTGTGCTTAATACCAGATTGGCGCAGGATTCTGCCCAGCCTTTGGATTCGTTGCCGGGTGCTGCTGGTGGAGGAGGCGATGATTCCGATATCGGTTGAAGGTACATTCAAACCTTCATCTAAGGCGCGGCAGCTTACCAGGATGCGAATTTGCGTATCCTGGTATTTACGCAGGATATCTTTACGGCTCCATTCGTCCATTTCGGAATGATAACGTCCCACTTGTTCTGGAAATAGGTATTGTAACTGTTCGTAAATTGTGTTCGCTACAGCAATTCTTTCACAAAAAATCAAGATCTGTGAACTTCGCGGCAATAGCGTCACCAGATTATTGACACAGCTTATCCGGGATTCGGCCCTGTAGACTAAGTCTTTGCGCTTGTTGGCAAGCATGAGTACCGAACGGGCTAGAGCAGCTATGAGGGTATCCTCAGAACTTTGCGCTAATTGCTCCAGGTTGGCAAAATACCGTACCCGGTTTAAGCCTTTCAGAAAAGGGCAACGATACATAAGGCTTTCCAGGGCGCGGGTTAGTTGTTCACTTAGATCCAGATATTGGTAGTCTTCATCCGGTGTGAATTTTAACTTTAAGTTAAAGATCGCAAAGGAACTTATTATATTGGCATTCAAGGCCTCGACAAAGCTGTATTTGTAGATCTCGGGCCCTAAGGCAGGAAGCAGAGTTTCGTTAAAGGTTGCAGTTTCCGGGGTAGCAGATAATCCAAGGGCATAGTAATGTGTGGCTTGATCTTGGCTGGGGATTTGGGCAATAAAATCGAAGATGCGCGAATTTTCCGGGCTGCAATAGTGATGACACTCATCCGCAATCAACAATATTGCGCTGCCCCGGTGATAGTCGGTAAGTATTTGCTGCGCTAAAGTAGCGCGCGCGGAGTTCACTACATAAATCATATATTTGCGGGAAGGCGGATCTTTGCGCAACCCGGAGTATACTCCGATATCATCCCTAGAAACAGCCAGATCGTCCTGCAGGCTCTTAACCCATTGATTTGCCAGAAAAACTTTTGGAACAACAATTTTGACCTTTAAGGTTGATGATGGCTTTTGATGTACATATTCCAGCCTAGCAATTGCTCCCAAGGCGAGGATAGTTTTGCCTGCCCCGGTGACAACATTGACAATCCCTTTACACTGATTGTCAAACCAGATATCCAAGCATTCCTTCTGCCAGGCAAATAGGTCTTTTTTCAGTTGCCCATATACTGTTACGCTAGATTTATCCCTCCCGGAATAAGTTTTATCGAATAAAGGCATATGCTCCCCCTATTTTCCCTCATAATCACAATATTATATTCTCAGTATGCCATTACTTAATTAGGGAGGCAAGGGGCAAGTGAGCAGGGAAATTTAAATTTTTGTCGAATTCTTGCATTAGTAATTGGAT
>CAYWSF010000357.1:1643-1951 GCA_964460725.1 uncultured Desulfosporosinus sp. | reverse complement strand
TCCTTCTTATTATTTTTGAGCATCTCTTTAATTTCTTTTGTATCTGAAGCGATCCTAAACACCTTATAATAAATGATAACCAAAATCAGCATTGGTACGTAAAACAGTATGCCTTCCAAAAATATTCACTCCCTTCCCTAAATAAGTGGTATTATTCCGATACCTTAATAATACGAGACCCCTCTGTGACCTCTTCCAATAAACCTTCTTTTTGCAGGGAAGCATAATGATGAGCTAAAACTTTTACATATAACAAGCATTTTTTCTCTTAATAAGAAGTTCATATGGCGCATAACGTTCAGCGATTC
>CAYWSF010000357.1:0-1633 GCA_964460725.1 uncultured Desulfosporosinus sp. | reverse complement strand
GGTTTTATTCCGATACCTTAATAATATGAGCACCCTCTATGTAGCCTTTTCCAAAATCTTAATTGCAGGCAAGCTGTAAAAGAAACCCGCGCCGGACATGTCGTTAGGCGATGGACCATCTTTCATATTGGCTTTAAACAGGCTTGTCATTAAAACTAATATCAAAACTTTTAATGGTTGTGATCTAAAAGTTTGTATTAGTCCGATTGTTGATGTTTTTTGTGTCAAGAACCTTGTTAGTATCTGATAAGGTAATTATTTCAAAGGTTGGTCCGTCGGACTTATCAAGAAAAGCAAACCAAACACGAACATTGCCATTTCCATGTAGGGTGGCTTAGCTTAAGACGTTCCTTAAAGAGCTTCTAAAAAGGTAGCTCCTCGTCTTCATCCTCATACTCAGCCTCATCATTATCTTTTCCGGCATCTTCAATTTCTTCTAATCCTTGATCCTCAAGATACTCTAGAAATTCGGCATTACAGGGATCTAATCTAATCATATCTTTATATTCAAATTGGGTTTGCCTTATCCTTCGCATTTCAGATAATTCATCGAATACTTCCTTCGCCGCCAATCTAACCTTCTCTGACTTACTATTTAAATAATCCTGTAACATTTTTCTGTGTGCTTTCGAAATGCGCATAGAATAACCTAATCCATAAATTCTATTTAATCCATACGCTCATTTTGTTTTTCGATCGGTAATTTTGAACACTTCTTACAAATATGTCTCGAATGACCTTTGCCCGAAAAACTTTCGTTTGAAAGATAGCTACCGTATACTTTACAATAATGTCCTTTAAATCTCTTCATTTCTCTCATTATTGACCTCTAATTCTTACAAATCTAACCCTAATAATCTAGTTCCGCGCCATGAAAGGTGCGGTCGTCCTAGGAAATTCCGCAAACACATGTATATTGGCTAAGTTGAGAACTTCCCTTTCGAACACTTGTTTACCTTGTACTTTTATATGATGGACCGGTTAAGAAATACCCTGACCCAGATTATTCTAATGCGAAGTTTACTGCCCCTAAAGCATGCAGCAAAGTTGTATCAAATAACGGAACAGTAGAGTCCCCCGGTTTAACTAATAGGCCAATTTCCGTGCACCCCAGAATGATTCCAGCTGCACCTTGTTCTTTTAAATCCTCTATGATTCTTTTAAATCCGGCTCTTGATTCATCAACAATCTGTCCCAGGCATAGCTCGTTATAAATTACTGTATTTACTATTACCCTATCATTTTCCTTTGGAATCAAAACCTTTATACCCTTAGCCTCTAAGCGCGATTTATAGAAATCCTGTTCCATAGTATATTTTGTCCCCAAGAGCCCAACTATTATAATTTCATTAGATATGACTTCTTGTGCTGTAACATCTGCAATATGAAGTATTGGAATATTTATACCTGCCTGAATCACGTTTGCGACTTTGTGCATTAGTATTCGTACAAATGACGATAAAATCTGCACATGCTGACTCAAGACCATGGGCAGCTTCTATTAAAATCTGAGCAGCTTTTTCCCATTCTCCATTTCTTTGGCAAATCTCTATTTCCTCGAAGTCTACGCTGTAGAGAACACATTTGGCCGAATGCAGACCTCCAAGCCTTTGCTTAACTTCTTTATTAATAA
>CAYWSF010000356.1:0-1951 GCA_964460725.1 uncultured Desulfosporosinus sp. | reverse complement strand
GCCGCCGAGCATTGAGTTTGCTAATTTATCTCAAGGCCTTGTATTGGTTACGGGTCCTACCGGAAGTGGGAAATCGACTACGCTGGCATCATTAATTGACTACATTAATCGGACCAGAGCGTGTCACATAGTAACGATTGAAGATCCGATCGAATATTTACATCGCCACAATTTAAGCTTAGTGAATCAGCGGGAAGTCGGAAAAGATACTCAGTCCTTTACAAGTGCCTTACGGGCAGTGCTTAGGCAAGATCCGGATGTGATTTTAGTAGGGGAAATGCGCGACTTAGAAACAATTGCTACCACTGTGACCGCAGCCGAGACGGGACACCTGGTTTTCAGTACTCTGCATACGAATGATGCGACCCAATCAGTGGATCGGATGATTGATGTTTTCCCGTCTCATCAACAACGGCAAATCCGCGGTCAGCTTGCTAATATTTTACAAGGAATAATGTCTCAGCGGTTATTACCCCGTGCAGATCATCAGGGACGTGTGGCGGCTTTTGAGCTATTGTTGGCGACACCGGCGGTACGCAGCCTTATTCGTGAAGGAAAAACTCATCAACTATCTACCGTGATCCAGACGAATGCAAAGCTTGGTATGCAAACTATGGATAAAGCAATTACGGACTTAGTGCAAAAGGGTTTAATTACTTATGAGATTGCTCAGGAAAAGTTACAGAGTCAAGGAAGTCTGAGAAGATGAGGAAACAACGTTTTATTTGGAAGGCCGTTGACAGAAGGGGAACAATTCAACGCGGGGTATGGGCCGGGGAAGAATTATCCGAGGTTCGAACACGTTTAAGGAATGAAGGATACTTCCCAGTGGCCATTCGCTCAAGCCGCCATTGGCAAGGTGTACTGTCCGGTACTAATTTCGAGTGGAATCATTTTTACCGCCGGTTAGCGATCCTCTTGGAAGCAGGCATTCCCTTACTGCAAGCTTTGGAGATTATGACCTTACATGAAGAAAAATTAACATTTCAAATGAAACAATGGAAAAGTATCAAGAAGAGTGTGGAAGAAGGCAGCGATTTGTCAGAGGCAATCTCTCTCCAGAATCCACCCCCTAACGCATATGTACTCTCTATGATCAAAGCCGCAGAATATACCGGTACATTAGGAAAAGTCCTCAGCGAAGTAGCCAATGAGGCGGAGCAGGAAACCGCCTATCAAAAAAAAATAAAGTCTGCCCTGGCCTACCCGATGTTGTTGTTATTTGCTGTAGTCGTTGTAATTTACGTACTCTCTGCTTGGGTACTTCCAACGTATGAGCAACTTTTTATAAGCATGGATGCGGAATTACCTTTTTTAACCAAAGTCATTTTTGCCTGTGGTCATATACTTCCCTCGTTTATCTGGAGCGTGTTTGGCTTAATGGCCGGTGGCTTGCTGGTTGTGAGATTCACTGGATCAGAACTTTTAAAAAAGCGCCTCAGGCGCACATTGGGGGTGCTTCCTTTCATTGGGAAGGTTTACCGTCTGCGTGATTTAGTGCAATTTAGCAGAATGTTAGGTCGTTTATTAGTTGGCGGCATTCCCTTGTTGGAAGCGCTGCACTTAACGGCAGGAGCGATGCGTGACCCTGAGATGTGTGAATTAATGAAGCAGCTCATGCAGCATGTTCGACAGGGAAAAAGCATGTCTCCCTTGTTACGCGCCAGCAAGGTTTTTCCCAAGGAAGGTGCGGAAATGATTGCGGTCGCTGAGGAAGCAGGAAAGTTAGAAGAAATGCTCCACCATGTCACACAAATGTTTTGCCGTGAGCTTGAGGATCAGCTTGAGCGCTTAACGCATATGATTGAACCAGCGCTGATTCTCATGTTAGCGGGACTGATCGGCCTTATTGCAGCGGGCATAATGTTGCCTATGTTTGATCTGGGTTCACAACTGAAATAAACTTTCATGAACTTTCACTTCACAGGGAGGTATGAAAATTAAGTGAGAT
>CAYWSF010000355.1:0-1986 GCA_964460725.1 uncultured Desulfosporosinus sp. | reverse complement strand
GATCGCACCAGGGATATTTAGCATTATTGCATTGGATATTAGTATTATTGCATTTGGCTTAATGTATTGCACAAAATTTAAGGTTGCTTACCTTGCTTACTCTTAACGATTGACTAACGATTGTACATTGTATACTCAATACTCCGCGCACTTAATAATCTTAATGACTTAATGACATGATTTTGATTGGCATAGTAATTGCATATTTTTTACAAAAAGTGTGGACTTTAGCCAAATGTTTTACGAAGAGGTGATGTAAGGTTTCAGGATTACGGCTAAATATCGAAGAAGATGCAAGAGAGGCGGATTTAGAACTTTGGCTCAGGTTCAACCCCTTAATGCTCAAAGTTTTTCCGTATAATTTCCATATTTCGATGTTTCCATGTTTCCGTTTGCAATGAGCTATGAAAGCTGTCATAAACAAATTAAATGTCTGATTTCAGAAAAAAGTTTTAAAAGGCTTATTACAAAAATTTACGAGAAAGTATCCCTCCTCCATAGGTGGGAGATGAATTGCTCATACGGATGATGCAGACAAAAGCCTGATTGTGCTAGGTATAGTAGGGCAGGAACCGTCTGAAGTTACACCTGCTTGCATGTAATTCACATGATTTTTTTTTAATGAGAGGAGTTTTATAGTCATGAAAGGTTGGGAATTCACAAATACAAATATACCGCTTAAATTAGTTGAGAAACCGGATCCGGTAGTTGTCCCCGGTGAAGTTGTTATCGACGTTAAAGCCTCCGGATTATGTCACTCGGATGTTGCTGCCCTTGAAGATCCGGGTTGGATGAATATTATCACGGCAAATCCGATGTATATGGGTCACGAGTGCGCCGGTGTCATTACTGAGGTTGGCGAAGGCGTCACCAATTTCAAAGTGGGCGATCGGGTAGGAGTTTGCCCAATTTCCCCCTCGCTGACGGAGAAAGCCGGTGGAGTCCCCTATGCGGTTGGCTATCAACGTGACGGCGGTTACGCCACAAAATGTTTGGTTCCCGAGGATTGCCTGGTCCCGATGCCTGACAATGTTAATTTTGTGCAAGGCGCGGCTGCGACTGACGCCGGTATGACCTCTTATCACGCCCTGTTTAGCATTGGCGGCGCAAAGGCCGGTATGAAAGTGGGCATTATTGGTATTGGCGGATTGGGTCAGTTTGCTGCCAAAATGGCCGTTATAGCCGGCTGTGAAGTATACGCTTCGGAAATCAATGCTGAAGCACGGGAAATTGGCAAACAAATGGGCTGTAAAGAAGTATTTGAGAATGTTTCCGACCTCGCACCCATTGGCTGTGAGCTGATTGTTGATTATGCTGGATTTGGCAACACCACGGCTGAGGCACTTGAAGCGGTGGCTAAGTTTGGTAAGGTTGTTGTAGTTGGTATGGGTAAGCTCGAAACAACGATCAACACCAGCACTTTGATCCTCAAGCAAGCTCAAGTCTTGGGCAGCAACGGCGGCAATGCTGACGATATCAAGGCAGTTTATGAATTCTTTGCTACCGGTCAACTCAATCCGCAACTAACCACGATTGCTTTTGATGAGATTCCAGATGGTCTGGAGCGGCTCCATCGTGGAGAAGTCAAGGGCCGTCTGGTAGCGGTTATTGAATAATTGTTAATTGCGCTTAAGCCCTCTCGCAACAGGACGGGAGGGCTTAAGCGTTCATATGTGGGGGGACTTCGATGACAAAGCCACTGGAAGGGTTGTGCATATTAGACTTAACTCAATTCTTGTCCGGTCCTTATTGTACAATGATTTTTAGTGGACTTGGGGCTGAGGTAATTAAGATTGAAAGACCCGGCAGCGGGGAATCTGCCCGTGCCAATCCACCTTTTGCCGGAGCCAAAGGGGTAAGTTTATTTCGGCAGACGGAAGAAGATATTTCATTATCGGTTCTGAAACGCTGTCGCAATAAAAAAAGTATTACCCTTAATCTTAATTCGTCAGAGGGAAAGGAATTGTTCTTAGGTTTAGTTAAAAT
>CAYWSF010000354.1:0-1990 GCA_964460725.1 uncultured Desulfosporosinus sp. | reverse complement strand
CCCAGCGCAAGGTCCGAATTGGTAAAGTCGTCAGTGACAAGATGGATAAGACCGTTGTGGTAGCTGTTGATATTACGCAGCGGCACCCACTTTACAAAAAAACGATCACCCGTACTAAGAAGTATAAAGCACATGATGAAAACAATGAGGCTCATGAGGGAGATATTGTCTCAATCATGGAAACTCGTCATTTTAGTAAAGATAAATGCTGGCGTTTGAATAAGATAATTGAAAAATCAATTGCTTTCTAGTACTTTTATATTTAGTTCGGAAGGGGGGTCAATGGGAATGATCCAAGTACAAACCAGGGTTCGGGTTGGAGATAATTCAGGTGCTAAAGAACTAATGTGTATTCGTGTACTGGGTGGCTCAATGCGTCAGTATGCTTCGATCGGCGATATTATTGTTGCTTCTGTTAAGCAGGCAACGCCCGGCGGCGTTGTTAAAAAAGGGGAAGTAGTCAAGGCCGTTATTGTACGGACAAAAAAAGAAATCAGACGTACGGACGGTTCTTATATCCGGTTTAGCGAAAATGCAGCCGTACTGATTAAGGATGACCTCAGCCCGCGGGGAACCCGTATCTTCGGACCCGTTGCTCGTGAGTTGCGTGAAAACTTTATGAAAATTATTTCCCTGGCACCGGAAGTTATCTAAGACCCCATGATCAGTGGAGGTGAAGAAAGTGGCTGCTGTAAAGCAAAAGGTACAACCGAAAAAAATGCACGTTAAAAAGGGCGACTTCGTGATGATCATCAGCGGTAAAGATGCCGGAAAAAAAGGCAAAATTATCGATGTGAATCGCAAGGCAGGCCGTGTGACAGTAGAGAAGGCCAATATTGTAAAGCGACATACCAAACCTTCTCAAAGCATGCCCCAAGGCGGCATTGTTTCTAAAGAAGCACCGATAGACAGTTCGAATGTCATGTTATATTGTCAAGATTGTAATTCTGTAACCCGTGCCAGTGTAAAGGTTACGGAAAAGGGGAAATTTCGCGTCTGTAAAAAATGCAGCGTGGATTTGGATTAATCACTAAGTGCGAAAGGAGGAACCATTGTGGCTCGTCTGAAGGATAGATATAAAGATGAAATCGCTCCGGCCTTACGGCAGAAATTTGCCTACACAAATGTGATGCAAATTCCAAAAATTGAAAAAATCGTAATTAATATGGGCGTCGGTGAAGCGGTTTTAAACTCAAAGGCGATCGATTCGGCGGTTACGGACCTAACGAAGATTTCGGGTCAAAAACCGGTAATCACGCGGGCTAAAAAGTCTATTGCGGCATTCAAACTCCGTACAGGAATGCAGATCGGGTGCAAAGTCACCTTAAGGGGCAGGCGAATGTATGAGTTTATGGATCGTCTTTTAAATGTGGCTTTACCACGGGTTCGTGACTTTCACGGTGTTTCGGCGAAGGCTTTTGACGGACGCGGTAATTATACATTAGGAATCAAGGAGCAACTAATCTTTCCGGAAATAGAGTATGATAAAATTGATAAACTGCGCGGAATGGATGTGGTCTTTGTTACAACGGCCAAGACGGACGAAGAAGCCCGCGAGTTGCTGCGTGGATTTGGAATGCCGTACCGTGATTAGAGAAAAGGAGGTTCAAGAACGTGGCTAAGACATCAATGGCTGTCCGCCAAAATCGTAAACCAAAATTTGCCGTGCGTTCGCATAACCGTTGTATGCTTTGTGGACGTCCCCATGCTTACATGCGAAAATTTGGTATTTGCCGGATTTGCTTCCGGGAGCTGGCTTACAAAGGGGAACTTCCTGGAATCACCAAGGCCAGTTGGTAAACATTGTAGGGAAGGGGGATGACTGAATTGTCAATGTCAGATCCGATTGCTGACTTTTTAACACGTATCCGCAACGCCGGAATGGTTTACCATGATAAAGTTGAGGTGCCGGCATCTCGTGTTAAGAAAGAGATTGCCGAACTGCTGAAAGAAGAAGGATACATCAAAGATGTAGAATATATTTCAGATG
>CAYWSF010000353.1:0-1995 GCA_964460725.1 uncultured Desulfosporosinus sp. | reverse complement strand
TGGCTGAGACGCATCTCTGCGACCCTGTTATATCGTACTAGGGGGATAATTGAAAAGGTTAATTGAGCTTGGCGATTTCGTTTGGGCTTCGTTATTCGCATTTGTATTTGTATTTGTATTTGTATTTGTATTTGCATTCGTACCGGCCGGCATCTGTGCGTCTGAGTTAGTATTTCCTGTTTCGTTATTTGGGGCAATCGGGTTTGCAGAGGCAGCACCCTTTTCCAAACTAGCTTTATTAACCAGCATTGTGGCATCGATCGGTCCATACTTAAGCAGCGGTTTTCCCTCGATACGTATCTGAACCTGCTTGATTGTGGAAAACTGAGTCACTGTGTTAACAAGCCCATAAAGAGCAACTTCATGAGAAACTCGGGCATTTGGTTCAAGAAATTCTTTACTTAAATCGACTATGGCCACATTACCTTTGATAGCAATATCAAGCAGCGTCGTAGTTGTTGGCACTAAAGCCTGCAGCGTCGTTCCTTCTGCTGCCGGGCCTTTTAACCACTGCGTCACTGTTTCTCTCGCCACACTTACGGTCTGGGGTAACACACGTTGTTCTTTGACTAAATATTTTCCCGTGGCATCCGCAAAGCAGAGAGATACCGTCATGGCCTGCGCAGGAGTTGTTGCCTCGGTCGCAGCTGGAAGTGTATCATTATTATTCCCACCAATGAATTTTTCAAATGATGTCACGTCTCCATCCTTGTCCACCAACGTCTCCAATGTTCCACAGCCCGCAATAAAAATAAGACTGGAGACAACCGCCAAAAAAAGAATCATGTTCCAACTCCGTACTTTCATACTCTTTACCCCTTCCGTGTTCGATGATCGATGATCGATGCAGATTCCAGATGTTCATATCCGATATCCAGAAAACAAATATTATTGCGCAAGATAAGTTCATCTAAACTTCAGTTTGCGTACTCCACTGAATAAGTATCTATTATCCTCACTCTAAACTTATGCTTTGTCCTAAAAAATAGTACCGGTTGTCTTTGTATAAAGCACAGCTTGAAGCAATAAATATGATATCAGATCGTTAGATGTAGAAAGGATCTGTTCATGGACAACTTGTACGAGATCTTCAGAGTCAGTATGATTGCCGGATTGGCCACCACGTTAGGCTGCCTGCTTGTAATGTTGTTTGGCAAGCCAAAAGAACATGTTTTTGCCGCTCTCTTAGCGGGTGCCGGCGGTGTAATGCTCGCTGTCGTAAGCATTGATTTGCTTCCAAGTGCTTGGAAAATCGGCCCGCCGCTTCAGGTAGGTTTTGGGTTTGCATTGGGCCTTCTCTTTATGTACTTGGCAGAACTTCGCCTAAATGGCTCCGATAACACTCTCCCCTTGTCCCGGCGTCAACGTCTAAAAAGAACCGGGCTTCTCGTTGCGACCGGCATAGCCTTACATGATCTCCCTGAAGGAATGGCCATCGCCGTCAGCCAGGAAGTAGCCCCCAGCCTTGGTTTCCTTATCTTTATCGCTATTACATTGCACAATCTTCCTGAAGGGATGGCGACTGCAGCACCGTTAAAGATGGCCGGCATCCGTTGGTGGAAAATCCTTCTGTTGAACATTGGTATCGCCTTTTTCACCCCGCTCGGTGCCTTGATTGGCGTCTTTGCCCTTGAAAGCGTGCAGAATTCCCTAGCATTCTTTCTTTCCCTCGCCGCTGGTGCAATGATTTTTCTTATCTTCGCGGAGCTTTATCCTCTTTCTCGCGAACAACACCCGCGTTACGCGCTGCTAGGCGGGACGATCGGTTTTATCTTTTTTTCAGTTATAAGCATGCTGCATTTTATTTAATTCCGCCGAAACCCTTTTAGATCACAATCGCGTACCTACTTCAAAACACCGGCAGCATAATCACCCATTATTTCATATCCTTTGGCATTTGGATACTTACCTCCTTCGGAGGATAGACCGTTTAAATATTTCCCTTCCGCATCAAACAACACAGCGGCGAAGTCCAATGTCAGGATATTTTCTTCC
>CAYWSF010000352.1:0-2007 GCA_964460725.1 uncultured Desulfosporosinus sp. | reverse complement strand
ATGGAGAATGTCCATTTCAATCTCGCTGTTGGGGAGCAAGAGAGTGCATTCCTTTACCAAGCGGGCCCGCATGGGCTGCATCTGTTTCCAGACAGACAGGGTATTGGGACTTGCGCCATCTCGCCTCAAGTAAGCATCTGGAGGCCAATAAATCGGGGAGATCACGCATTTTTTCCCTTGCTTTTGGGCATTGAGAAAAAACAAATAGCTTTCATTAATTTGGGTGAGGTTGAAAATATGTACTAAGTCATAGGCAGCCAGATCAATGTCGTGAGCAGTTGAAAAATGCACTTCCACGCCAAGCTTGCTTAGCTCTTGAGCGGTCATAATCATTTGTACCGAATCTCCGGCAGGGTTTTGCCTGTAATCCGAACGAGTTTGAAAAAGTACTTTCATCGAAAAGTCCTCCTCAAATAACCGGTAAAATATGTTTCCTAACTATGCAAAGAAAGGGCCGTTGTTGACAGCCCTTTCTTTTATAAAGGGAGGTCAATTTAGAAACTGGAATTTGCCGGTGGTTGTTGCGGAGGGAAGAAGTCGATTGGGAAAGGCGCTTCTTCGAAATCGACACAAGGATTTTCCGGAACAAATTCTTCGCAAGGAGGAGGTTCTGGGCAGAAGCCGAATTCAGGAATTTGAAGTTGGACTACGCCGGTTACTTTTGAGATTATAAAGCTGCCAATGGCAAGCTCAATGGTTTTTGCTGTAAATGAGGGTGGCGTTAATACTTCTGTTCTTGTTTCGACACGCAGGTTAAAATCGAATTCCGGTCGGGTTGGTGGGAAGAAGAGAACGATATCCTTGTTTATATCCGGTAAGTTGCCTGTGATGGTAAATAAGGCACCGGTTGAATCCTGTAAGGTTAATGTATAGGCGATCTGGATCGTGAACTGAACTCGGGAGTAACTTGGGCGCGAAGGAATAGGTGTAATGCAGATACTGTCCGGATCGATTACTCCATTAAGAAAGGTCATTTTGACAAAGGAAAACGGACAGATACCTTTGTGTGGTAAATCAACTGTAAAGGCCGGGAAACATTCTCTTTGCAGACAACTGTCATAGACTTTCTCCACGATTATACAAACCGGTACAGTGGGCTCGTAAGGATCACACGAAACGGTGTTTTCAAATAGCATGTGCGGATTCCCCCTTCAAAATTAGATAGATAAAGGATATATGTTGGCGGAACTTTCATTCGTATCATATTCATTATTCAACAAAGGTGTTACAACGGATTGCTTTGTCATAAGCTAAACAGGGAAGCTAAACATGGCTGGATAAATATCTGGGAGTCAGGGGATGGGCATGTGGATGAAATTACCAGATTTACACATAAAATAGATTGTTTATCACCATATTATTTCTATCATTGTAATCGTCCTGATATAAAAGTTGCCTGTATCTTGGATACATTTAGTTATGAATGCTTCAGATATGAATGTATTTTAGAACAACTGAAATTGGAAACCTGGAAACGGCAAATGCGGAAGCTAAAACCCCATTTTTTGTTTGTTGAATCGGCTTTGGGCGGGATTGATAATTCCTGGCGAAATAAACTAATTAGTAAAGCCTATGTATCTAACCAAGAACTTTTGGAATTAATCGATTACTGTAAGAAAAACAAAATAATCACAGTATTTTGGAATAAGGAAGACCCTGTTCATTATCCACACTTTATAAGTTCAGCTAAGTTGTTTGAGTATATTTTCACCACCGATGAAAATTGTATAGCAAAATATATTAGAGATTGCGGGCATAAACAAGTTTATTCGTTACCTTTTGCAGCGCAGCCGGTAATTCATAATCCTGTCAATAGTTCTTATCCCGATAAAGAGAATGTGGCCTTTGCAGGGACATGGTATGGGGCAAAACACGAAGAACGTCAAGCGGATATGCATTTGGTGCTTCAACCGGCCAAAGAGTTCGGACTGCATATCTTTGACCGCATGTCTGGCGTTAACGGAAACTATTATCAGTTTCCCCAGATTTATCATAGTCAGATCATGG
>CAYWSF010000351.1:0-2008 GCA_964460725.1 uncultured Desulfosporosinus sp. | reverse complement strand
CTCATCCGCTTTCGCCTTACAGCTATCATGCGGAACAGGCTGCCACCAGCAGTCCTTCGGAATTATTCAAACCGCTGGCGGAAAGTGCTAATTTTGCATCGATCGCGAAAAAATTGCTGGCACCGGATTTGAAAATCGAATTCAAGCGCGGGGGAGCCGGTTCAGCAGAAGAAACCTATCTTGCTTTTCTCTCCCTGGACGATAATGATGTTTTAGCCCATTTTACAGGTAAAGATGGCAATATCTTGCTGCTGTTTTTTGATAATGAAGAATCGTTCCTGCAATGGTGGTCGGATATCTATGCCTCAAAAGCGGCGAGCACTTACCAGCCGGTGTTCCCTGATGTCATGCCCGCGGAGGTTCTGGTCTGTGCCCTGCATTGCATCGACATTTATCACCGTGCCTACATGGAAAGCATGCTGGATTACCGGGGCGGCCTGGATCTGGCCATTAGCACCCAGGATTTTGTTCAACTACTCAAACGCGCCCTGTCCAGTCAAGACAAACGGTGGCTTTTGCCCACCATGTTTGAGATCACTCCCGGACTGAAAGGGATTAATATCGCCCTGAAACCGGAACACATTAAAAAAGTCCAGGAACTGGGCTTTTTGACTGGCAATGAAAACCCATTGACTTTGGGAGAAAGTTCGCGGCTGATGGGTACTGAGATCATTACCAGCTTAAGGGTGTAAAAGAATTGCGGTTTAATGAAATAACCGCCGTTGATCTGGTGGCTTTAAGAAATCCCGGCTGGTTCAGAAAACTGTTCCTGGCCGTGGCCTTTTTGTCGCTGGTCAGTGGCCGCGCCACTTCTACGCAGCCGGCGGGTACTGCTCTGCTGACAGACGCAGCATCCTATGGAGGTTTGGAGATCCCGGGCCGCAGCGGCGGCAAACCGACCTATATCTGGTTTTCGGACCAAAGGGGCGGCATCATTATCAACAATTTTGATCGGGTACCGCAAGCTATGGAGGCTGCCGGGGTGCCCTTCAACAAGGAACCGCGGGAAATCGAGGGCTTTTCCATGTTTATGTAAGGTCAATGAATGTAAGCAAGTTTTTTGTTCCCTATAAGACATGGATAAAAATACGGACTTCATAACATGATGAAAAAAAGTTTAATAAATGAGGAGGCAGGAAATAATGCCTGGATTAATTATTCTCGGAGTGGTCGTAGTCTTAATAGCCGTATTTCTGGTCGTAATCTACAACAGCCTGGTGCAGCTAAGGCAGCGCGTGCAAAATTCCTGGTCTCAGGTGGATGTACAGCTGAAGCGGCGCTACGACCTGATCCCTAATCTGGTCAATGCCGTCAAAGGCTATGCTAAGCACGAGCAATCGACTTTTGAAACTGTGACCCAGGCCCGGAACATGGCTATGAATGCAGGAAGCGTTCAGGAGCAAATGCAGGCTGAGAACATGCTGAGCAATGCTTTGCGCTCTTTGTTTGCTGTAGCCGAAGCTTATCCGGAACTGAAAGCCAACACTAATTTTCTGCAGCTGCAGACTGAGCTTAGTGATACCGAAAGTAAAATTGCATATTCCCGCCAGTTCTACAATGACACCGTGCAGAAGTTTAACACCAAGATCGAAGTATTCCCCAACAATTTGGTGGCAGGCATACTGGGATTCGCCATGGTGGATTATTTCACCCTGCAAGGAGAACCCGATGCTCGTCAGGCTGTAAGGGTGGAGTTTTAAATTTTTTTAATGAATTTTTAATAGGACTTTAAAGGAGTTAAAAGGATTTTAAAAGGATTTTAAAAGGATTTTAAAAGGAGTTTAAAAGGAGTTTCCAAGATGATAAAAAAAATGTCTTCCTGCCATTTTAGAAACATAGTATTCGGACTGTTAATGGGGTTGTTCTTATTCCTGACCTTCATGACACCGCCGGCCCTGGCAGATCGCTCCTTGACAATGGATCAGATTATCGTGGATGCCCAGGTCTTGCCGGATGCGTCCATGCAGGTGACGGAAAAGATCACGGTGGACTTTTCCGGGCAGTGGAA
>CAYWSF010000350.1:0-2009 GCA_964460725.1 uncultured Desulfosporosinus sp. | reverse complement strand
CTTTCAGCTGTTTGGAGATTATTTCAGACGTTAAACCAAATGCTATGATGATATCCGCTTCTTGCTTTACCATCATGTCAGTAATCTGATCAAGTATTACTATTGATTCTTCACCAATTCGTTGAATCTCACCGATTAATGCTACTCTTTTCTTACCTTGCGAAATAGCATTAAAGGTTTTAAATGCAGCTATCAGGGAGGAAGGAGTCAAATTCCAGGTATCATTAATAATTAGAGATCCGTTTATCCCCTCTGTTAATTCCATATGCAAACGCAGGTTTTTGAATGTCCTCAACTGCACGGCAGCCTCTTCAATACCGGCTCCCAATACATGCGCAGTAGCCAGAGCTGCCAAAGCGTTATACACTTGGTGCCTTCCATAACCTGGAACAAAGATATTATAGTTTAAATTATTAAAGGTTAATTTGAATTTCATGCCATTATCAGCATATTCAATATTTGATCCTTGAAATTCTGCGGGATTATCAATACCAAAGTATATTTTACAATTTTTATATTTATCCAAACCGATAGCTTTACTGTTTTCATCATCTGAATTAATGATTAAAATTCCATTATCAGAAATGGCACTGACCATTTCTGCTTTGGCTTTAACGTAAGCTTGTATGGTTTTACAATGATCCAAGTGAGCTGCACCAATGTTTGTAATAATACCTATATTAGGCTTGAAATGCTTACAGGCATTGGTAACATCACCTGGCCGGCCGACAGCTGTTTCAAATACAGCTATTTCTGTGGATTCGTCAATTCCCAGAAGGTATGAGAAATGATGAGTGCGTCCGTTTGCTGAACCTTTTGTACCGTGTACTTTATAGTTTGCTTTGAGGATGTGCATAATCATTTCTTTTGTTGTAGATTTTCCAGAAGTTCCTGTTACGGCAACTACTGGAATTTTCCAAAGGCCCCTGTAGTATTCGACAAACTTCCAGAAGGCTTCTTCAGTATCCTCTACCAGGATAATAGTACATGATTCCATGGATTCCAAATCAGGAAAAACTGTATCAGTAATAACAGCACAGGGAGAAATATTTCTTAAAATATTCCAGTCAATACTTCTTGCAGTTCTTGGAAAGAACAGCATATTTGATTTTTCCATCCTCTCGATGTGATAGGCGGCATCAAATATTTGAAAATCATCCGATCCTTTATATAATATACCATTCACAATTGTGCGGATTTCTTTAACGAGAAAAGGTCTCATTTTTATTACTCCTTACATTTTTTTATTGTGAATTGGATTTAAATCTATATTTAGTCTATTGCAGTAATAAAGAGATGTTACCGATGTAAAAAAGTTAACAAAAAAATTATAAAGATATCGTAGTCTCCTTCAGTATTACCCTCATCGGACACGGTGGGGGTCTTCTTATTTGTCTTGGATTTTTGCTTTTGTAAAAATTGAAGATGTTATATTATGGTGGTATCAAGGCGGTGATGATTTTTTTGAAAAACTAATCGCCCCATGTGGCATGAACTGCAGTTTATGATTGCCTATCAATTTATTTCTATTAATTAGATTAAATTGAAAGCCTTAAAACATTTACCATATTATCTAAGGGTTCTTTTTAGCATTTAGGGAATACTGTATTTAATTAAAATAAAGGGGGTTTTTATAAATGGCAAAAGGTGGGCTTAAAGATTTGATAGGTAAAAATGCAATGGATAACCCCGATATTCTACAGAAAAAAATGGATAATGCAAATAAAATCAAACGGATTAAAGAAATTCTAGGTGAGAAAAAATAAGCTGATTCAATTGCACTGGACGTGGCCAAAGGCATAAAGGTGCTCATCATTTGCAAATAAATGCCGGTATGTAAAAAATAAATTAAAAAGGTAAGAGGGGCATGCTTAAAATTGAGCAGGTCCCTCTTACCTTTTTCGAAGTGATTCTTACTGCATTGGCATGTAGTTTTGTGAGTACAATTGGTTTATAGAGAAAATAAAGGATGGTTACATTGCCACAGCAACTTCATGTAAACTTTGTGC
>CAYWSF010000349.1:0-2010 GCA_964460725.1 uncultured Desulfosporosinus sp. | reverse complement strand
TAAAAAAGAAGGAGAAAAAAATGAGAACAAAACGAACTTTATGTCTGATGTTGACTCTGTGTATGCTATTTAGTATGCTTCCGAGCGTTGGCATCACAGTAAGCGCTGCCAGCGGGGCTCAGCATGTAACCCTGGGAACAGGCGTAAATGCCAACGTTTTTCTTGGCAACAATAAGATGGAACTAGGGATTTCCCCCATAGGCAGTTTTGGAACCACTCAAGCGGCACCATCTTCTTTTCATCCGGCAAGTTTAGGCCGCGGTTATCTGGGGTTACGGTCCTATCCGTGGGATGCCAGCACCGACTACTTTCTTCCGGGTACAGTGGATGAAGGGTTTTTGTTGGCATGGACCGATAGCAGCAGTGACAATCCGTCCCAAAAAGCTTATGCGGCTAGCACAGGCAGCGGTTATGTGACAAATAGTGGATACGTACCTTCTTCGAATACGGATATTAGCTCCGTAGACGAATTGAAGGCGGAATCAATCGGTACAGCTGCATCCAAAGTTTTATTAACGCAGAATACAAGCTTTGTGCAATTAGATGCTGGCCTTGTTAAAATGGAAATTACCTTAAAAAATATAGGAACGGAGGCCATCTATAAATCAGAGTATATCCGGGCTTTTGATCCAGACCAAAACGCCTCAAACTATATATCCAGTACCAATAATTATTATTATGTGGAAACGGATGGAGATGCAGAGGATACAACCGAAAACAATAATTCAGGAATCATGTCCTTTGATTCTTATACTAACCAGGCAACCACCCCGTTTATATTTATTGCTCCTCCCGGTGATGACTATACCATTACCCCGCTTTCGCAAGGTGTGGGTTGGAACTCCTACGACAGTTTTACCGATGTAACCGCTTCTAGTGGAACCTATCAGTTGGGTAAAGCGACTTACGGTGATGTAGGAATCGGTTTACGCTTTAAACTTGGCACCCTTGAAGCAAACCAAGAAAAAACACTTACATACTATTTCTCTCTTGATTCTAATATCGACAGCGCTCTGGAAATGATTCTTAAAACATTAAAGGGGGCCATTAACTATATCAATGAGCAAATTGAGGGCTTTGAGCCCAGCACGAATTACAATGTTACCATTAAGGGCGAAACCACTGCAGATGATGTGGTTGTGAAGGTCACCTCCGATGCTAAGGGAAACATTAAACTTGAAGATTCAGATTATAGCTTAATCGGGAAAAATATTACCGTCAGCACAATTCCATCCGGTTCTGAACCCTCAAAATCACAGGATCTGACGGTTGATGAAAGGCCATCCACAGAGGTGCAGTATCCTGCTGTTCCCAGTGATTTATCTCCTGAATTAGATGAAGATTTAAATATCACAACCACTCACGATACAATCTACATCAAGGTAAAGGATCAACATGAATACAGTATTGACGGAGGAAAAACTTGGAGAAAGGCTGCACCTGGCAGCGATACCGTTGTATTTGATGGTTTAACGGAAACCGAATATACGGTTTTATCAAGAGTTTCTGCAACGGAGAATAGCTTTGCATCATCAGTAATCGCTTCCGCAAATGTGAAGATGCTGCTTATGCTTCCCGATAGTGATATAACAATATCAGGAAATCATGTTATATATACTGGCGAGGCACAAAAGCTTACTGCAATGGTTGACGGTGCTGTTGTGACCTATGCAACCACGCTAAATGGTACCTATTCTGCAACAGCTCCTGCTTATACCAACATAGGAAGCTGGGATATTTATTATCGTATTGAGAAAGCCGGTTATCATATTCATTATGGCATGGCAGAAATGACAATTTCAAAAGCACCTGTTTTGGCCACTATTGGAAACGAGGACATGTTTTATAACGGAAACCCTCAGTCTGTTTCCTTTGATGCAAAAATTTCTTCCGGTCTTGATGTATCAAGTTTTGTAGAACTTCTTTATGATAACGGAACGGGTCCCGTAGCAACCGAGCCCATTGTACATGGAACTTACACCGTAACAGCAAGACTGACACCTGCGGGTG
>CAYWSF010000348.1:0-2030 GCA_964460725.1 uncultured Desulfosporosinus sp. | reverse complement strand
AAAACCTTGCGTATGGACCTGAGCGGCAATCTCCCCTTCCATCACATGATAAATAGCACTTTGAAGCCAATAGTGATAATGGATGGGGATTTCTTCCGTTGGTGAAAACTTCAGGCCTATGTTTATCCTCACGTTACTGACTCCCTTCTTTCATTGTTGTTATTATAATTAATCCTTAATGCTTCTATTTCTCTTTTAATCTCCTCTCTTAACTCCTCCGGTTCCAGACAAATAGCACGCGCACCCCAACTTAAAATCCATTTCTTAATTTCCCAGGTTCCTTCTACGCAAACCGTATAGATAAGGCTATCTCCTTCGATTTCCTCAATTTTCTGCGAAGGATGCCATTTGTTTTCTCTGATAAGCCTGGCCATCGGTGGATCGAATCGTACTTTTACAGTAGTTGGTTCACCCTTACCTAATTTCCAGCTATTCTTGAAGTATTCGCCGATGGAAAACTCCTCGGCAATATGAAATTGTTGATTTAAAATCTCTAATTTTTTTATCCGATCAATACGAAAAATACGTATTTCTTTACGCAAATGGCAAAAACCAATAAGATACCAACAACCTTCACGAAACAACATGTGGTATGGGTTTACTCTCCTGGCTGAAACAGTTTGACTGGAAAATGAATCATACATTATTTCCACTGTCATCTGATCCAAAATTGCCTGATTAATTTGCGAAAAAATCTCTCCCCATGGGTTATAATCTTTAATTTGCTGAATGACAATACTTGTCTTCGGTTCAAGGCTTTTAAAAAAATGCTCATCCTTCTCATGAATCACTTGAGAAATTTTTGTCAAAGCTGAATCCAGGTCTTTTTTATATGGGATGCCCTTCTGCTCTAATAACACGCGGGAAGCTACAAATATAGCTAAAGCTTCCGCACCCGTGAACACCAGTGGCTTTAAGTAATATGATCCCCTGGCTGCAAAACCCCCGGCGGCTCCAGTTGATGAAATAATACTAAATCCCGCTTTGCGAAGGCTGCTAATATCTCTTTGAATTGTCCGAGTGGTCCTCCCGAAGATCTTAGCCAATTCTTTTGCTTGAATACCCGGAGATTTCTGTATCATGTATACTAGATTTAATAACCTTTCCGCGTGATTTAAATCGTCCATCTCTAAATCTTAAACACCCCTTTCAATTAACATTACAATAAAATGTAATTTATGACAAAACCTTAGCGACATCTGTATGTCATAATATAATTTTTTCACTGTAATTTGAAGTATCGGTATTTTTACATAAATAAACACTATATAAATAAACTACGACTTTATCATAGTGACCCACTATATTACTCACTATTATCTGCATAAAATAAACCGTCCTTTTATGATTCCACATTTTTCCTCGTTTTCCTCCAATAATTGTTATTTGTTTCAATAAATTAAACAAAACACCAAACCGCACAACACGATTTGGTATATATGCCTCAGGAGTATGTGCCTTCAGAGTCTGAAATGTTCCCTTGGACGCACAAAACTCAAAATACTTCACATAATTTAAAAAAGCGTTTACCCCTCTATATTCGAGGATGAGTATTTCATCTATGTTCATGGAGACTTCTTAAGTGCTCTTGAGCTACAAGAGGGAGAAATCAATAATACCATTCAAGTTAGAAAAAAGAATGCAGCCTAAGAATCACTTCGAAAAAGCTATGCAGGGGCCTGCTCAATTTTGAGCAGGCCCCTCTTCCCTTTTTAAATAAAATCAATCCTACATAAAATCCCCAAATCCTCCCTCTTTCTTAATTGAATTAGGGATTATTTATGCAAAGAAAGGCAACCCCGATAATTGACTGCTTTTGCGCAGCTCATCCGGAATGGCGATTTCCCGGCCCAGCGAAAACGAATACAGTGTACAGCGGGCGACCTTTATTTTCAGCAGCCGCTCAATTGCCAAAGCATAAACAGAAAGTTGGAGCGTATATCGTTCCAATAAAATCTGTTCCGGATCAGCAGTGTCGCCGTTCTCTATTCTGTCAGTATTCATCGCCTGAAATGAATCTGTCTTATAGT
>CAYWSF010000347.1:0-2034 GCA_964460725.1 uncultured Desulfosporosinus sp. | reverse complement strand
AAACTGAGCAGGCGATGAACCTTAGCAAAGGTCTTGGGGCCGGGCCGTAATCGTACGGCAGCAGATGAAATTTTAAACATCTGTGGGACAGTATGTTCCACAGATGTTTTTATTTAAAGTGTTTATAAAGGAGGTTTTACTGATGGGATCCTGGGATAGAAGGGTTAAAATTGCATTGTTATCGATTGTATCTAATACAGCACTGATAATTTTAAAGATTATCGCAGGTATTTTAAGCGGTTCAATTAGTATTATTTCGGAGGCCATCCATTCGGGAATGGATCTGATAGCTTCATGTATCGCATTTTTCTCCGTCAAAAAGTCCGCAAAGCCGGCGGATAAAGAGCACCCTTATGGGCATGGCAAAATTGAGAATGTATCTGGTTTAGCAGAAGGTATATTAATTTTTATTGCTGCTGGAATGATAATAAAGGAAGCCGCAGATAAAATATTTGTACCAGTCGAAATTGGACAGACTACAGTGGCCATAGCAGTCATGATTATTGCTTCCATAACTAATCTCCTGGTATCAAAAAAGTTATATAAGGTTGCACGGGAAGAAGATTCAATGGCCCTGAAGGCTGATGCCATTCACTTAAAAACAGATGTTTATACATCTTTCGGGGTAGCTGTTGGATTGATGCTTATTAAAGTTACCGGGGTACATATCCTTGATCCCATTGTGGCCATTATTGTAGCACTACTCATAATCAAAGAAGCGTGGGTACTTTGTAGAGATGCTCTGAACTACCTTCTAGATACCAAATTGACAGATGAGGAAGAAAACAAAATAAAAGAAATCATAAGTAAATACAACGATAAATTTATAGAATACCATAAGCTTAAGACCAGGAAATCCGGTAATATGAAGCATATAGATTTCCATATTACGGTTAATCCTAAGCTTACCGTAGTGGAAGCCCATGAAATTATTGGTTGTTTTAAAAAGAATATGGCCGAAGAATTTCATTATACGCGGGTAAATGTACATGTAGACCCTTATAGGGGTCAAGGACAACCGGTGGTTAAAAAATAACCAATGATTAAATAATAGCCGGCCAATCGGTATGGAAAGCAATGATAAGATAGCTCTGTCTTTATTTTTCACGATTGATATGATCCCTCAAAAAGGAATCAGAAGGGACGGTTTATTTAACAGCTGATTATGATCAATGTAAGTACGTCAAAACAGCCGAGGGATTTAATAAAGGTTACCATTCAAGAAAGAGAGGATACAAAATGAACAAATTTTTTAGATTGAAGGTTATTCTTCCCATCATTTTGGGAATCATTATCGGCGGACTCCTCTTTGCCTTTGGTGAGTACGATGACGCACCTGGAATGTGTGCTATCGGATTATCGATAGGTTTTATCTTAATTATGGTTGGCATCAATAAGACAGGCGTCTTAAAAAAGGATTGCTTGCGCCAATATTGCTGTTATTTTTCGCTGCTTTTATCGCATTAATCACCGCATCAATCCTATTTAATGGCGAATTTGGTGATAAACCATGGTATTCCGCTTTCGGGTTCGTGGCAGCCATCGTGTTGTTACTTATTGGGTTATTAAGAATACGAATATACAGTTCAAAGAAGTGAAAATATTAAATAGCCTAATTGAAAATTATTTATCGAGAGGATAGAATAGATTTCAAACCTTATAATAACGGCATTTTTACTGAGTTCCAGCGAAGTGTGAAAATAGCCTAAAAACTTCACATTGAGACGGTAGTATTGATAACAAGGGTTGAGAAGTGAGTGTACCGAAAAGGCTTAATATAAGGGATTTCTGCGTTTGAGAGTAAAAATCCTATGTGAAAATTGTAAAAATATTTGTTTGTGGAAACAAATCCAAAGGCTTGATTTTGAACGTGACAGAGCGATTTAGATGTAAGTGCTTGACGAATGGTCAGTTTAGATAACCTGGGTTCGCGAGTGGTCGACTTAGATGTTCTTTGAATTTGGCAGGGTTGTGTGGTCAGGTTGGATGTTGCTGAGATTTATGACAGAAATGAGAAATTGTATGAAAAAAGCT
>CAYWSF010000346.1:1379-2034 GCA_964460725.1 uncultured Desulfosporosinus sp. | reverse complement strand
GCTTGTTGCCAGGACGGATTATCTTTCATGAAATCCACCAGAGTTTTGATCGCCTCGATCGTTGCTGCCGAAAGGTAATGCTCCATCGCTTCCGCCTCAGCAGCAAAGTTACATTTGCTGCTGATTAGAGCAAGAAACTCCTGCAGTAATTGGTTTCTCGATACCAAATAATCCCCAAACTCCCTTCCTTTATCGGTAAGCCTGATCTCGCCATAGCGTTCGTAATTTATGTAATTCTCATCTCTCAATTTATAAAGAGCTTTGGTTACGGAGGGCAAAGCCACTTTCAGCTTTTTACTCAGATCCGTTACCCGCACCGTATCAAGCGATAACGAAAACCGATAGATCTCCTCCAAATAGTCTTCTAAACTAGGTGTCAGCATGTACATCACATCCTTTAGCTTCACCTTAGTTACTCTATGCCCATTTGAGCAGGGAATTACATTTTTATGTCAATTTCAAGGCTAAACTAACCTTAAGACATTAAGACCACGAAGATCATGGGACAATTTGACCTTGGCTGGTGTTTTCATCTAAATACCGTTATACGGCGGTTAACTTCTCATTGCAAGATATCTTTATTTTTGACATAAAATATGCTATTTCTAAGAAATATGCTCCCTCCAAGCAACAAGTTTATTATTATTTCACTTGT
>CAYWSF010000346.1:0-1337 GCA_964460725.1 uncultured Desulfosporosinus sp. | reverse complement strand
AGCAATAGCCCGTTTTTTATCATTCATCATTCTACAAATAGAAAAATAACTATATCTCCAATTATTTCATAGCAACATCTCCGGTTATTCTCTTTGCCTTCTAATCTCCTCAAAAATTGCTTTAGTAGCATCTGCCTCCTGCATGTTAAAGATAATTATCCCCTCATCTATTTGCATATAAATGAAAGGTGGCTTTTGGGCATCAACAAACAACTTCACGGCACCATACTCCGTAGTCCGGAAATGGCCTTTTAAGTTTCCACTGAAAGCAGAACCGTTCGTACGCATTTCAATCGCAGGTAAGCCTTCCCTCAACTCAACCGATTCAATGGACTCCCAGGCATATACATCCCCATACATGCCATGAATTCGTATTCCTTCCTCCAGTAAGGTCACCTTTGTCGCCAAGGATGAGAAAACCATCAAAACGGCAACAAAGGCCACTGTGACAACGAAAATGCCAATTGGCAAAACCAGTTGTTTTCCTGCCCCCTTGCGGAGTTTTCCATTTTCATCATAGATATTCCCATCAAACTTTTGAGCCTTAAACAACAAATAAATGGTCGAAACAACTAAAACTACCAGCGCCGGCGGTATTCCCGGTTTTAAACCCAAAGCATGCAGCACACCGATCGCGATAAAAATACTGCCATTAACATAGCAATAGATGCCCATGAGCCGCCCCAGGCCTTTGGTGTCAACATTAGCCTGTTTCTCTTTGGACATGGTATTATACCCCGAAATAAGAAAATACCATTTAAATACATGCACTGCCAAGCCAATAGCGATAAATAATCCGCCAATTAAAAAATAAAACCACATTGTAAACCATCCTTAATCCTGGCGTAATTTTTCCAACAGGTCAGCAAATACTGCGGGCACAGGAACATCAAATCCCATCCGCTTACCGGTGCGCGGATGCTCAAATCCCAGGTGAGCGGCATGCAGCATTTGTCCCTGCAGTCCAAAGGGATTTTTTTTTGTTCCATACAGCGGATCCCCCAGAACCGGATGCTTAAGATAGGCCATGTGAACCCGGATCTGATGGGTCCGGCCTGTTTCTAAACGCACTTCCAGATAAGTACTTTCCTTAAAGCGCTCCAGTACCGAATAATGCGTCACTGCGGGTTTCGAATGATGCATTACCACGGCCATCCGCTTTCGGTTGGCCGGATCCCGCCCAATGGGCGCATCAACTGTGCCGGAAGATTCCATAATTACCCTGTGCACCAGCGTCAGATACTTTCGAGTCATCGTATGCGCTTTCAATTGAGCCGCTAATCCCTGATGAGCGATATCATTCTTAGCCACCACCAAAATCCCTGATGTATCTTTGT
>CAYWSF010000345.1:0-2046 GCA_964460725.1 uncultured Desulfosporosinus sp. | reverse complement strand
TATAGTTTATTCAAAGAGGAAACCGAACTTTCAAGAGGAGAGATAGATTTAAAATCTGGATTTGACAAGTCAAAAACCCTTAGGATTCTAAGCAGCCTTATAAATAAAAATATTATACAAAAATTGGGTAGTGGTGCCGGAGTAACTTATAAGTTAAAGTGAACTATGACTGTTATTACGGCCAGCAGCACGAGAACCAATTTCAATCAGATTACCTTCTGGATCAGCGATATAACATGTGCGTTGGCCCCAAGGCTCGGTAGTAGGCTCTAAAACAGGGATTGCCCCTTTGGATACGACTTCTTTAAAGGTCAAATCAACCGCTTCATAGTTATCGACACTCAGTGCAATTTCATAATGCCCATTAATACCAGTCGCATATCCAAAGGCTCTATTTGTCATCTTTTCAAAGTCTGTTCGACGATATAATAAAAACAAGGTTCTATCTTTGACCAAATATACATTCGATGCGTTTTCATCTTCCCTAATTTCAAAGTTCAGAACATCCCTGTAAAAGCGGACCATCGTGGCCATGTCCTTTACGAAGATTCCAAAACCATCTAATTTCATAATGTTTTAACCTCCAATCTCTATCATTGTTTTGGCTTGATTCTTATACAAATTATATAAATCGATTATAAATCAATCGCTGTTCATTCGATAGCATGGCAGCTTTGCCCTGCCCTGTTGAATTAGGGTAGGGCGGTCTTTGACCGCCCCTTACAAGGTTAAAATCAATATCCGTTTAACAATAGAAGTTCTGGTAGTTTTCTGCAGCCAGCTTTAGGACACCGGTCTGCCGCCCCGTTATCTTTTCCCGTTATCTTTTAATGTCTTTGAACAGTTCCGTTTGAGATTTGATGCCTCTTTCGGCAGCAAAACGTTCAATACTCGATGCACCAAAGAAGCCATCCAGTTCTTGGATTCTGCTGATAACATATTGCGCATCATCAGGTTCAGCAATAGGGCCTCCATGGCAAATAACCAAAACCTCCGGGTTTACCGCTTTGCCCGCCTTAATTATGGCATTGATTCGGTCTATACAATCATCAAGGGTTAAGGCGGTTTTGGCTCCTATGGTCCCTTTGGTGGTCAGGCCCATATGGGCCACCAGTACATCAGCCCCTGCCTCGGCCATGGCCTGGGCTTGTTCGGGATCAAAAACATAAGGACAGGTCAGCAGGTCCAGTTCATGAGCAACCCGGATCATATCTACTTCCAGCTGATAGCCCATACCGGTTTCTTCCAGATTCTGGCGGAAAATGCCGTCAATCAGTCCAACCGTCGGGAAATTCTGAACCCCATTGAAGCCCATGTCTTTTAACTGTTTCAAGTAGACTTCCATTATTCTGAAGGGGTCGGTTCCACAGACCCCTGCTAAAACAGGGGTGTGATTAACAACCGGAAGCACTTCGGCACCCATATCAATGACGATCTGGTTGGCATCACCGTAGGGAAGCAGGCCGGATAGGGATCCTCTGCCAGCCATGCGAAATCTGCCGGAATTATAAATAATGAGCATATCCGCTCCACCTGCTTCACTGCTTTTAGCAGTTATACCAGTGCCAGCACCAACCCCCACCAGGATCTTGCCCTTTCTGCGCTCTTCTCTGAATTTTGCCAGGATTTCTGCTCTAGTCATCTTATTCATAGCTTATCCCTCCATATAATCAATCAGTTTTTGAGCAGCAGCTTCTGCAAATACCTGGTCATTTATTAGATTATCCATTTCTATTATTTCCACTGCATCTTGATTGACATTAGCCCGGAGGGTCTCAAACAATTTTTTATCCTCTTCCGGACCATAGAAAGGCTGACCCTCGGCATCAATCATGGAAACACCCTTAAGGGGCAGGAATAAGGCTGCTTTTCCGGTGGACAGGTTGAGTTTTTCCGCCAGTTTTTTCCCCAGTGCTTCATTTTCCTCAATTGTTGTACGCATTAAGGTAACGGTGGGATTGTGTTTGTACAGATTCCGGCCGGAATAATGAGCGGGAACCGTATCCATAGGGCCAAAATTGACCATATCCAAGGCACCGACCGATA
>CAYWSF010000344.1:0-2061 GCA_964460725.1 uncultured Desulfosporosinus sp. | reverse complement strand
GATGAAATGGCTGCGTAAAGATATTCTTGGGCTGGAAGATATGAGCGTGGATGAGATCCGGTATATCCTGCATACGGCAAAAGTAATGAAAGAAATTCTATCGCGCCCGATTAAGAAGCTACCCACATTAAAAGGCAAATCAGTGGTAAATGTTTTTTATGAGGCAAGTACACGAACCCGCACTTCCTTCGAAATAGCAGCAAAAGTGTTAGGAGCCGATACAACAAGCCTTGCAATTGCTCAAAGTAGTGTGAGCAAAGGTGAGAGCCTGGCCGATACGGCCAAGACAATCCAAGCAATGCGAGCGGATCTGGTGGTCCTGAGGCATTCCAGTTCAGGTGCGGCCAGGTTTTTGGCAGATGTTCTGAAGATTAGAGTTATTAACGCTGGGGACGGGCAGCATGAGCATCCGAGCCAAGCCCTGCTGGATATTTATACAATTGAAGAAAAGCTGGGGCCTATGGAAGGAAAGAATATAGTCATCGTTGGCGATGTATTGCATTCTCGGGTTGCCCGGAGCAATGCATGGGGTCTGCAGAAACTTGGTGCCAATGTTACTTTGGTCGGTCCGCCAACGCTGCTGCCGGTGGAAATGGGTGGACTGGGTGTTAAAATGACTCATGATCTTGACGGTGCTTTACCTGGAGCAGATGTAGTGATGGCACTGCGCCTGCAGCTGGAACGCCAGAAGAACGGCCTGTTTCCCAGCCTGCGTGAGTACAGCAGGCTTTATGGTTTGACGACCGAACGTTTAAAGAAAACAGGCAAAGATAGTATTGTGTTACATCCGGGTCCTATAAATAGGAATGTGGAAATCTCTGATGATGTTGCTGATGGGGTACAAGCTTTAATTGAGCGTCAGGTTACGAATGGTGTCGCCGTTCGCATGGCTCTTATTTATTTACTGATAGGAGGGTCCGGCAATGTGGTGGCTTAAAGATATCTGGGTGATTGATCCGAGTCAAAAATTATCCGCTGTTCGGGATGTTTTGGTCAAAAACGGGCGGGTGCTGGAGATTTCCTCCGCCATGACTGAAGAAGAAGTACTGACCAAAGCGCAGGGAGAATCCGTAGAAACTGTAAATGGTAAAGGGAAGTATCTGTTTCCGGGGCTGATTGATGTACATACTCACCTGCGGGAACCCGGTCAGGAGGAAAAGGAGGATATCTTAAGTGGTTCACGTGCCGCTGTGCGCGGTGGATTTACAACGATATTGGCTATGGCAAATACCCAACCGGTGATTGATAATAGAGCTCTGATTGAATTTGTGCGAACGCAGGGAGAACGGGCCGGATATGCACATGTATATCCAATTGGCACAGTCACCAAAGGAATGCAAGGCGCGGAACTGGTGGAAATGGCCGATATGAAAGAGGGCGGAGCGGCGGCCTTTTCCGATGACGGTAAGAATATTCAAAATGCGGAAGTAATGCGGCTCGCGTTAGAATATGCCAAATTAACCGGCCTCCTGATAATTAGCCATTGCGAAGATAATAATCTGGCCGTGGAAGGGATGATGCGCCGTGGCACGGCATCGGCCTTGATGGGCTTGAAAGGGATTCCCGCCAGTGCGGAAAGTGTGATCGTGGCCAGGGATTTGCTGCTGACGGAGGAAAACGGCGGAAAAATTCATTTGGCGCATATTTCTACTGCAGAGAGTGTCGCTTTAATTCGTCAGGCCAAGGAGCGCGGGGTCGATGTTACAGCGGAAGTAAACCCACATCATTTGATCTTTTGTGATGAAGAGATCGGGATCACCGACACTGTGCTTAAAGTAAATCCCCCTTTGGGTTCGCGAACGGATAGAGAGGCACTGATCGAGGCACTTTGTGATGGAACCCTCGATATGATCGCCACCGATCATGCCCCGCATACCCAGGCAGAGAAAGCCCGGCCTTTTGCCGAGGCTCCCTTTGGGATTGCCGGCCTGGAAACGGCATTAAGTGCTGTCTGGCAGTATTTAGTAGCTCCGGGACGGCTTTCTCCGGAACGCCTAATCGAAGCTTGGAGCTTTTCCCCGGCACAGCGGTTTGGTTTGCCGGCAGGAACATTAGCCCCGG
>CAYWSF010000343.1:0-2075 GCA_964460725.1 uncultured Desulfosporosinus sp. | reverse complement strand
CCCTCTTTCGGAGCCCCCCGCTTATATTCAACTGGAATCACACTCCACATCCCGGCATAATTGTGGAGTGTAATTCCGTTTTCCGTTTTTTGAAACTCGACTACGTCACATTGTCCGGAAAGGCCAAGCTTTTTTGAAACAATCCTCAGGCCTCTTACTGTTAATGTATTGCCCCTTAATTCAAATAAGGTTTCATCATGTGCTCTTTTATGCATGATCTCTCCCGCAGTTGTCTGGTAATTTTCTACCCACTGCTGCTCAATATGAATAAGGGCCCACTGACGCCTGCAAAAAATAAAATGCTGCAGGCCTGATAACATCAAATAATCATCTTCCTTAAATTCCATCGATAATCTCCGGCTTTAGTCCATCCAACTCCTCCAGCTTAATGATATAATCCTCAAAAGACTTTGGAAAAGCAACATCCTCCTTTAATTCTATTTTTAATGACTGATGTACCTTTGCGGAGGAATACTGACCTATTTTATTATTGTGCTTCCACCAATATACTTTCACCACTTCCATACTTCCATCCGGTCTTGCCGCGGAGCTGTCGTTGATAAACAGCGTCTTAAGGCATTCTTTAATTTTATCCGCGTCCGCTTCCATAAAGCCGGTTTTCTCTGCCAGCTGCACATTAATAGAGCCTTTGATTTCATACAGCCCGAACTCTACCATATGCTTCATTCCCATTGTATCGGAGCTTTTTTTGTCTCCCGGCTCGCTGTTAACGCTTTTCGTTATCTGAATACTATTGGTATCAATCGCCGAGACACTTAACGCCTGATGAATGGATACCGGGCCCCGGACTCCTACAGAAACTCCCTCCGATTTTTCTTTTCCCTTAAATGCAAATACCTGTCCGAAAGTCCTTACATCAGTCCATGTCTCGCAAGCCTTGCTCGCGTAGTCATCGCGGGTTGCGCAGCCGATAATCGTCGAATCCGCGCGCTCCTTCAAACTGCTATAACCGTCATCCGTACGGTCATTTGACTGCACAAATATTTTTTCTCCCATATCCTGCAGCCGGTTCCTGATTTTTCGTTTAATGCATACATCGGAAATTTCCCCATTTCCTGTATAAGTGATTCTCGGCCGGTTTCCGTTTAGGGGATCTCCGTTAGGATTTGCGTGATCCACTGTCACCAATGCAACAAAATCAATTTTATTTTTTAAGATACTCATAACTGTTTTTCCTCCTTGTCAATAGTAGTTTCTGAATTTTTTGATTTTTTTGATTTTTTTAATTCTTTTCTCTGCAGATAATATCCTAGCAAATAGGTGGCATCCAAACTTTTGTTCAAGATAGTCTCATCCTCTTCGGATAATGAAGAAATAATTTCTTCGATAACATCTTTATAATAGTTTTCGCTTCCCTTGGATAACCTGCGATAATAAGGAATCAAAGCGGTCTCTAAAATTCCCCATGTACGCAAGGGGCGATTCACATAAGATGCCTGCAGCCGTTTTGCGTTTGTCTCCCTGTTTTCCGAACCGCTATTGCTGTACGTAGCCGTTTCTTCCGCTTTTTCTGCCACGGAAGCATCTGCCCCTTTGTTCCGATATGCAGAATACATCGCCATCTGCTCTACCTTTTCTGAGACCGCCAGTAATCGGCCAAACAAATAGCTTCTGTCTTTGTTTGTATTATCAAGCTCCATTTTTATTTCTTCCCCTTTCTTTTCTATTTCTTGTTTTCTAACCAGTGCACATGCCGTTGCAAGAACCTTCTCATAGTTGCCATAGGAATATGCAAGCGGCGTGGAGGCATGATTTACCGCTGCCGAGACAATATCCGCAGGCAAGGAATGCCCGTCCAGCATTATCACTTAAGTCTAGAAAGTCGCCCCGTTCGGTTCCAAAGGCACATCTGACGATTTGCTTGACAGAAGGCGTATTCACCGATAGTTCCGGTCTATGATTAGAACCGTACTTATAAAAATACCAGCAGCAACTTCCTCCCCAATTCTCTAGCCGCAACAGAAAATCGGATGCCTTCAGTTCATTGTAATAGGTGATAGATAGCCGTCCTGTCGTAGCCGCATCCAAGCCGATGATCACAATATCGTCGTTGT
>CAYWSF010000342.1:0-2077 GCA_964460725.1 uncultured Desulfosporosinus sp. | reverse complement strand
AGGAGATAGTGGTTTGATTTAGTGAAGTGAGGCGATATATTAACTGTGAAGCGAGGTTCTATTTAAAGGCCTTGCTTTTGGCTGTATATGTACAATATATTAAAACCTCAATTAGAGGAAACCGCACTAAGGGGTGAAACACTATGTTCTATCCTGTTAAAGTTGGTACACGGGAGCGCTGGAGTTTTTCTAGGATTCGGGAAGTTCTTGAGATGCCGAATCTGATTGAGATTCAGCAGAACTCCTATCGTTGGTTTCTTGATGAAGGGTTGCGCGATATGTTTCATGATATTTCCCCTATTCAAGATTTTACCGGCAACCTTGTCTTGGAATTTATCGATTATAGCTTAGGGGAACCGAAATATCATGTGGAGGAGTGTAAAGAACGTGATGTCACGTATGCTGCGCCTCTGCGGGTAAAGGTACGCTTGATTAACAAAGAAACAGGGGAAGTTAAAGAACAGGAAGTTTTTATGGGAGATTTCCCATTAATGACTGACAAAGGAACGTTTATTATTAACGGAGCGGAACGTGTGATCGTCAGTCAGCTTGTGCGCTCTCCCGGTGTCTATTATGCAGAAAACATCGATACGAGCGGCAAAAGGCTCTATGGCGCGACGGTTATTCCGAATCGCGGCGCCTGGTTAGAATTTGAAACTGATGTTAATGATAACATCTTTGTCAGGGTTGATCGAACACGTAAATTACCGGGCACAGTTCTGATTCGGGCGTTGGGTTACTCCAGCAACGGTCAGATTTTGGAGCTGTTTGAGGATAATGAGATTGTCCGGGCCACCTTGGAAAGAGATAATTCAGAATCAACCGAAGAAGCTTTGGTGGAAATTTATAAACGTTTAAGGCCCGGCGAACCGCCTACCATTGACAGTGCACGCTCATTGCTGGAGGCTTTGTTCTTTGATGCTAAACGCTATGATCTGGCAAAGGTCGGCAGATATAAGCTCAATAAGAAATTAATTGATTTCCAAGATCCCGATGACGTTCCAGATATGGATATCCGACACTTGACCCGCGGTGATATCGTGGCTTGTGTGAAAAAAATGCTTGCCTTGATGGATGGACAGGGGCAGAGAGATGACATCGATCATCTAGGAAATCGTCGACTGCGCTCGGTGGGAGAGCTTCTCCAGAACCAATTCCGCATCGGGTTATCACGCATGGAACGCGTGGTGCGCGAACGGATGACCATTCAGGACGTGGAAGTAATTACGCCGCAAGTCTTAATTAATATCCGGCCTGTTGTAGCCGCAATCAAGGAGTTTTTTGGCAGCAGCCAGTTGTCCCAATTTATGGATCAGACAAATCCATTGGCTGAGTTAACCCATAAGCGGCGTTTGAGCGCTTTGGGACCGGGGGGATTGAGCAGGGAGCGTGCTGGTTTTGAAGTGCGTGACGTTCATTTTTCCCACTATGGCAGGATGTGTGCGGTCGAGACCCCGGAAGGACCGAATATCGGCTTGATTGGCTCTTTAGCAACTTATGGGCGTATTAATTCTTATGGTTTTATTGAAGCACCTTACCGTAAAGTGGATAAGGAGCACCGTAAAGTTACGGATGAAATACATTATTTAACCGCTGATGAAGAGGAACGATATGTCGTGGCACAGGCCAATGCGCCCCTTGATGAAGATAGTCACTTCATTTTGGATAAAGTGGACGGCCGACGTGGCGTAAACTTTGTGCATGTACCACCAAATAGCGTTGATTACATGGATGTTTCCCCAAAACAAATGGTGTCCATTGCTACGGCGCTTATCCCCTTCCTGGAGCATGATGATGCCAACCGGGCTTTGATGGGCTCTAACATGCAGCGGCAAGCAGTACCTCTCCTGCGTACCGGTTCGCCTTACGTCGGGACAGGGATGGAATACAAGACAGCGAAGGATTCCGGCGTTTGTGTGATTGCTAAGAAAGCCGGCGTTGTGGAGCGCTCCACAGCGAACCAAATCATTATTGCATACGATGATGGGACAACAGAAAAATACAAGCTGCTTAAATATGCCCGCTCTAACCAAGGCACATGTATTAACCAGCGTCCGATTGTGTTCAGGGGGGAGCG
>CAYWSF010000341.1:0-2083 GCA_964460725.1 uncultured Desulfosporosinus sp. | reverse complement strand
TATTTCCCCAGGGCAGACCCCCCACCATGCGGGCGATCTCCTCCGGCTCTATCTGTTTTGCCATATCCTCTGCAAAATTTGCCAGCAAAAGGCCGGTGGAATGCTTAACCTCCGGCTTACTCAAGATACGAATCAGGGCGCCGGAAAAGTCCAAAGCGGCTAATTTGCGCCGCAATACCTCTTGCGATAGCAATTCATCCTGTACCATATTCGCCAAAGCCGTATAAATTCGCTCCCGGTTTTGGGGAATTATTTCAGTACGAATTACTTTACCCGGCCGGATTCCCAAGGGACGTCGAAAAAGTGCTGTCACTGCAAACCAATCAGCAAGCCCTCCGATCATTCCGGCGCTGCATCCACTGGCTATCAGCCCACCAATAAAACTCGTATGAAAGGGATAACTAAGCAAGAATCCAAGCGTAATTCCACCCAGTGTCAGATTGGCACGCCGCGTATAGTTTTTTCTTTTCGTCATTATTTCTCTCACCTGCGGTTAACAGTAAACTTGCGTAAAGAAACATGATAATTACCTCCCCATAATAATCTATTTTTCACCTTTACGCCAGCAAAGCCTTATTCGTTCATCCAGTAATCATAATCTATACGTTTGTTTGTTTGTTTGTTTTTGTGCCTTTGGTTAATGAGCGAATTATGCTAAAATAAACCAAACTAAGGTCATAATGGAGGTTGAACAGGACATCATGCCACATATATTCTCTAGAACTGAATTACTAATCGGTAAAAGCGGTTTAGAAAAGCTCAGCAAAAGCACTGTGATGATTTTTGGGATTGGAGGGGTGGGTTCTTTCGCCGTGGAAGCTCTGGCTCGTGCAGGCGTTGGTCATTTAATACTAGTTGACTATGATGATATTTCTCTGACAAATATTAATCGCCAAATACACGCCCTCCGCTCCACAGTGGGCGAGGCAAAAGTGGCTGTCATGAAGCGCCGCATTCTGGAAATTAATCCGGAGGTCATTGTCGAAACAATAAAAGAATATTATTCTGCTGCGAATGCGGACCGCATGCTTGGACGAAACCCAGATTATGTCATTGATGCGATCGATACCGTTACCAGCAAAGTAAGTCTGGCAAAAGAATGCTTACTTCGTAAAATCCCCCTAATCGCCAGTATGGGCACCGGTAACCGCCTTACTGCCGAGAACTACAAAGTAACCGACATCTCCGAAACCAGCGGAGATCCACTGGCCAAGGCAGTGCGCAAATTACTGCGCAAAGAAGGGATTACCAAAGGGCTTAAAGTCGTTTCCAGCACGGATCTTCCCCTTACTCCACTCTCCCCCGATACTAATAGTAATAAAGGTACCGGTTCAAGCAAAGATTCAATTGGTGCAGAAAGACGTCAAATCCCCGGGAGCATATCATTTGTACCGCCCGTTGCGGGACTCCTGTTAGCCGGGGAAGTTGTAAGAAATTTAATACTTGATTGTAAGGAGTAGTTTTACAAAGGAGTAGTTTTATACTAGTCCTTTTTGCTTTTGCGCATTATTATTTTTCAGCATGGTGTTATTAATCAGCAAAAAAGAGCCGATATTTATCACTATATCTCCAACACTGAACATTTGTTTACTTAACCCAAGCATATCCAGGTAAAATCGATCCGCTAAAAAGCTAAGGCGCGTCGACGAAGTCAGTAACCCGTGAGTTCCTTGCCCTGCCGTTAACTCGTCACGGCCGGCTTCAGGAAGATATGCCGGATCGACCGGCATTACTCCTCCATTCAACCCGATTACGAGGGTGTTAAGCAAAATTCCTGCGGCAATCCACCGTATTTCCGGTAATGATCTATTGTAGAATGTAAAGATCAGCAATAAAAAATAAGACCCTGTGTTAAGCGCCGGACCGACCCAACTTGGGCCTAACCCAACTCTTTGAACAGTTGCCCAATAAACGCCGCCCTGTATCAAGAGCGCCAAAAGGACCAGCCAAAACTTCCGAAAACCAAGCTCGCCAAGGCGGCTCAATTTCCCACCGCTGATAAAACTGATTAGTATTGCCAGGATCACAGTTTCAATGAGCATACATCAACCTCTTAAGACATCTTCAAGATTTAAGTGCTTTT
>CAYWSF010000340.1:0-2085 GCA_964460725.1 uncultured Desulfosporosinus sp. | reverse complement strand
AGCCATACATCTTATCCGGTGCATTATCTAAAACAATATTTCTATCCATAGAAGGTCTTACTTCGTCTTCTCTCATTATATTTACAGTTTCGTTAACATTAACCAAAGGCTCTGTATTCTTTGTGTTCACTTCAGCCAACTTTTCGGCGTATCCCCTAAATGTATCAAGACCCTTGGATATTTTATCATAATCTTTTTCTTTAAATTCCAACTTTGCCAAAGAACAAAGATAATCTATGTAGTCTTTATCCATTTCTTCACCGCCCTATTCTTCCCAAATTATACCATCACGAAAATACCTTATCAATATATATTTGGTACGTTGCCCTCAGGAGTAGTTTCTCGATGAATCCTAATCATGAAAAATGATTTACTTAAAAATGTACCACACAAACAAACTTTAAATAGGTTGATTGCTTGACGAAATATTACGATCTGGTTGATAATTAGAAATAGTTATTACTCAATTTAGGGGGGATGACATAAAATGGCCATCTATGAGTTTGAGGGTAAAAGGCCGTCAATCGGCAAGGGCAGCTATATTAGTCCGGAAGCGACCATTATTGGTGATGTCAGCCTGGGTGAAGGTTGTTATGTGGCTGCCGGCGCACGTATTAGAGGGGACTGGGGCAAAATAACGATTGGAGCAGTTTCCAATATCCAGGAGAACTGCGTTATTCATGTTTATCCTGATTGTGAAGCAGTTCTTGGACCAGGGAGTCATATTGGTCATGGGGCAATTCTTCATACGGTTAAGCTCGCTGAATACGTTTTAGTCGGCATGGGTGCTATCCTGCTGGATTATGTAAATATCGGCAAAGGATGTCTGATTGCTGCCGGTGCTTTAGTCTTGGAAAACACTATTATTCCACCTTTTAAACTTGTCGCCGGTGCGCCGGCCAAAATAATGCGTGACCTTTCTGAAACTGAGCGAGAAAATCTAAAAGCAGACACAATTTACTACCGCGAGTTACCGGCACATTGCCATAAAGGACTAAGGCAAATCCCTCTGGCAGAGGTCATGGAATCCTAGTATGACGAGCCATCGCAGAGTATAACAAGAATCGTCCCACTGTACATTTAAAAGACTCTTCAGGTTTATCCATCTGAAGAGTCTTTTACTAATTGTGGCAATTGCAGTTTGCCGTTTCTTTTTATGAAACGCCGAGGTTTAGATGAATGGTCACGATCTCCTTATTGTTCGCTGCATCTTTAAGTTCTGCTGTGAACTCGGTTATTCCGATTTCTCTTAACATTGAGACGCTAACTCCTTCTTCCCCGGTATCCTCTGGCCCTAACAAATCGCTAGTGTTTACATTAGCCACACCATTTGTGAATACAACTTTTCCAGTAACTGTTGTTGTTGCGTCCATAGCTACGCTCATCGTTGCTTCTGTCGCATCCCTATCTGCTGTAATGATCATTTCAGTAAAGTATTCATTATCTGCTTTGCCTGAGAGGTCAACCAGCCAACTCCCGTCTGGTTGTTTCTCAGCGATGACCGTGTTTCCGCCTATGGTTGCACTGGCGGATTTGACTTCAGGTGCGGTCGTGTCACTGTCACCGCCACCACCGCCGCCACCGCCGCCACCACTGGTGGGAGGATCGCCGCCGCCGACGGGAATATCGCCGGGTGTTGATGAAGTAGTTTCACCATTAACAGTTCCGCCGCCGCCAACGGCTGGCATTGGGCCCGTGTAATCCATATTATCAATACTTGAATCCGGCGGAACAATAATCGTACCGCCGCTCGTAGTAGTCATGTTTGCTACTGTAGTCCCGGCAGCTAAGTCTACGTTTCCTTGATTTACTTTTACATTCGTAATGTTTCCGGCTAACGTAACTGTTTGGCTGGGATTCGTAGTGGCAATAACAACAGACGGAAGAACAGTACCCTCTGCAGCCGTCAAGGTACCCCCCTGTACAATTACTTCAATATAGTTTCCTGCTCCGCCTAACGTTAAGCTGTTTGCACTGGAAGTAATACTGGAAATCATCGCATCAGCGAGCAGATTGACGGTAACATTGCCTTGTCCTTCAACACTGATGGGTTGACTAAATTCACCACTCAAATACACGTCAGTA
>CAYWSF010000339.1:1392-2099 GCA_964460725.1 uncultured Desulfosporosinus sp. | reverse complement strand
GAAGAGAATTGTTTTCACTTAGTGGTTATGATTTCGAAGCGGGTATACACCTTTTTCAATGGAAGGAACTCAACCTGCTGCTGGATGTTAATAGCGGAGCGATCCATGTGTTGGATGATATGGGGTTCCGTTATATTGAGAGACTAAAAGATTATGGTGGAGATATTGGAAGGACTAAAGCAGAGCTAAACACAGAATACTCGGATGACGAACTCCTGGAAGTAGAAGGGGAACTGGAATCATTATATCTGGAGGGTGCAATTTTTACCGAGCCAGACGGTTGTGAAGCTGATTTTTCTGATCTGCCTATTAAAGCCCTTTGTCTGAATGTTGCTCATGCCTGCAATATGAAATGCCGGTATTGCTTTGCGAGTCAGGGCAATTTTGGGATGGAATCAAGTTTGATGTCTCTTGCTACCGGTAAGAGGGCATTAGATTTTCTTATCGCCAAGAGCGGAAAAGTCAAAAATCTGGAAGTTGACTTTTTTGGCGGCGAGCCGCTATTAAACATAAATATGGTCAGAGAGCTGGTTCAATACGGAAGACTGAAGGAATATGAAACCGGTAAAAATTTTAACTTTACTCTAACTACTAATGCTCTGCTCTTGGACGATGAGATAGCTGATTTTGTAATCAACAACAGAATTAGTGTTATTTTAAGCCTGGATGGCCGACCGGAGACTAATGACCGGCATCGTATTATAAAC
>CAYWSF010000339.1:0-1382 GCA_964460725.1 uncultured Desulfosporosinus sp. | reverse complement strand
CCTAACATAAAAATGATGGTTGATAAAAACCCCCTAAGCTATTATATAAGAGGGACTTTTACCCGGCATAATTTAGATTTTTCCCGCGATCTAAAACACCTCATAGATTTGGGCTATGATGCGATATCTCTGGAACCGGCGGTAGGACCAGAAAACGATTATAGTATTCGTCAGTCTGACCTTCCTCAGGTTCTTAAGGAATATGAACAACTGACCGATTTGCTCTGGGATTATCACCAAAAGGGGAAAAATATCCATTTCTTTCATTATAATCTCAATCTGCAAAAAGGCCCTTGTCTGGCTAAACGTACTTCCGGGTGCGGAGCAGGGGTTGAGTATTTAGTCGTAACACCCACCGGGGATGTTTATCCTTGTCATCAGTTTGTGGGTGAGGACGAGTTTCTTATGGGCAATATCAACGATTCAAAATTAAATGACAAAATTAAACAAAAATTCGTACACAACCGCTTGCAGGACAAAGAGGATTGCCTGCAGTGTTGGGCGCGCTATTTTTGTGGGGGCGGATGCCACGCCAATGCATATTATACTAACAGAGACATAAAGAAGCCTGCTAATATAGGCTGTTTGATGCACCGTAAAAGAATTGAAGGGGCAATTTACCTGGAAATGAAAACATGCGGTGTATAGTATATTTTTGTTGACTAAAAAGAAGGATTCATTAAACGAAATGTAGAATTAAAGAAATTGCTCGATCAAAATAATATTATTAACGGAGAGATTTCATGCAAGCGATATTAAGGAATAAAAAACTGTGGATTAGTGGCTTAGGGTTATTTTTTTTAGTGGCAATTATTTGGATGTATGTTATAAAAACTCCGGCGTATTCAGTAACAGTGGATGGAAACAGCGAATTTATTGTTGAGAATTCCGATGATGTAAAGCAGGCCTGGGAGCAGCTATTAAGCGAAGGACAGGATGCAAATACTATAGATATGGAAAGCAAAAATCGAATCGGATTCAAACGGGTCTATGTGAGCCCCAGCCGGTTGGTTCCGTCTGAAAATATAGCCAGTGAGTTAAGATTTGCACTGCAGACTAAAACTATGGCCGCAGCTATTTTGGTCAATGATAAACCGGTTGTATATGTACAAGACCAGCTGGTGGCGGAAGCCATGCTTAACCAGCTGAAAAACAGCTGTGCACAGTTGGCGGAGGGTGAAACGCTGTTATCTTTAGAATATGAGGAACAGGTACAGATAAGAGAGGAAAGGGTCCCAACCATGCAGGTTCTAGCCTTAAATGATGCCCTGAAGGTTATTGCAACTGGTTCAGCCAGTCCTCATATTTATACGGTTAAAGAAGGGGATTCCCTGTGGTCAATTGCCCGTAAAAATGATATGTATGTGTCCGAAATTCTGCAG
>CAYWSF010000338.1:0-2105 GCA_964460725.1 uncultured Desulfosporosinus sp. | reverse complement strand
GTAGAAAAAGATATTCGCCATCAGATGTATTACGAACGTGAAGGCAGAAGATAAAAAGATAAAATAAATTTTTAAATTTATGCATGTCCTTAAAAGACGTGCATAAGTCTTTTTAAGAGGGAAAACTTATATTAATTAGGAGGTGTCCGGCTTTGGCTAAAATTATTGCGATTAATCGTAAATACTTATTCATGGTTGCCAGTGCTATTGTGATTTGCCTGATCGGGTATGGGGGATTCTCTATCTGGCAAAAAGCAAATGCAAGTGTAAGTACAGTTAATGGGGTTCCGGAAATCAAAATGCTGAGTGTTTCTGTGGAACCCACATCGTTCGTCCAGGATTTAACCTATGGAAGCGCAACGTTAAAAGAAGCACAAGTGATCACATCCAAAACTTTTGATCTGATAGTGACGGTACAAAACACGACAGCTAAAAAAATGACCAATGTTCCGGTAGAACTGCATGTAACTCTGGTTGGAGACGATTCGAAAAAAATATCCAAACCCGGAACACTAGAGTCCCTTGACCCGGGTGCCACTGCTCGTGTAGCTTTTCGTCAAATAAATGCACTTGGTGACGCATTGGGTAAAAGTGCTATAGCCGGACAGCATTTAATGACATTCAGCATCAAACCCAATCCTGAAGGAGGTATAGAGCAAGCCACAGAAGCAAGTTTTCGCTTTACGGTAGATACAACGGTTAAAGCCCCTGCGAATGCAAAAAAATAACATCCTTATAGACAAAAGTAAGTGCTTTAATCCGGCACTTACTTTTGTTTAATCTTCTTTTTTGGATATAATACTCAAGATAACAATTGTACATCATCCATTAATTAACAGATAATTTGTTTTGCATAAACATTTATAGTAAAATGAGCCTTGGAGGTTTAGGCTTGTTGCAATAATTAATGCTCGGAATAATTGGCAGAAGTAAAGGACGTGTGGAACTGTGGTTATTAAAGGAAAACATATGGATAGGGAATGCATTTCGGGAGCTATAGTACTCATTTGTATATTTACTATCATAATTTCAGCTTTGGGTATACGGCTTTTAGATGTTAAAGTTAATAACATTGAATTAGTCGATCGAGGATTGTATACTGTTATTACAAGTAATGGACCAATAAATGTCAGTCAGGATGATGTTTTAAGAATTGAAAGAACCTATCCTCAGGTTGCATTAACCGGTAAGATTGTTGGACAAGACAAAATTTATACTACTAAGGGCTTTCTTTCTGTCTCTGAAGCAGATCCATTTTACCATCAAGCACTCCTCTTGGTTAATTCTGTAAATTTTGAAGGAAAGGATGTATGGATTAAAACCGACACAGATGGAGCAACCGAGTCTGCACAAAATTGGAATCAGTTAATGCAAAGCAACTTAAAAACTATCCAGCCGCTTAGTTATGTGATCGGGACTCCTTCTAACCATGTATCTCTTGTCTCTTTTGTTTTGTTCCTACAGTATCTGGCAATCGCCGTATGCGGAATTGCCTTGATTATCTTCATTTTTCCATTAAGATTCGATCCCTCTGTACCTGCTCAAACTTTAATACAAGAAGACCAAGAACATAGCCCTTCAGAAGAAGCAGCAAAGGCAGCTGTAAAGTAACATTACATATATACTCTAAATTTGAAAATAAAAAGCACTCTAACGGAGAGCTTAAGCATAGAGATTGAAATTGTGTTTTTAAATCCGTCTTTGTCAAAAAAGATGGATATTTTTTTATAAGAGCGGTTCCGGCTCCCCCTATATTTTTCGCATATAGCCGAAGAGCATAAGGAAGTTTTAATTAGCACGACAAGCAAACCACTAAAAGTTTTTGAAGAAGCACAAAAAGGACAAGAGTTATCATACTGGTTATCATGCGTTCTTGTCCTTAAAACTAACTTTATTGAGCAATGTCATTTGTAGAGTCGTCATTAGTGGGGTCGTCATTAATGGGGTCAGTTTGCAATTCCAATTCCCTGAGCTGGGTTTCCAAATCATCGAGCAAAGCACGAATTTGGTCCATTTGGCCAATTATCGCTTCTAGATTCGGTGCAGCCTGACCCGGTGTTTGCATTTCCGCAGACGGAAGAGGAGCCGGCATACCTTGTCCCGGT
>CAYWSF010000337.1:0-2112 GCA_964460725.1 uncultured Desulfosporosinus sp. | reverse complement strand
CTATACTAAGTGCTCCAATATATTCCAATAATTATATGCTTAACAATCGGTCTCCAGACCGTCCGGGGATAAAATCAAATTGTTCCACGTGGAACAATTCTTAATATAAGCAGGTATGATTCTGCTGCATAAAGTCCTTTTTTGAATTTGCTATTTTTATCATCCCACAATTATGTGGGTTGTGCCTGCGATATTAATAATTACATCCTGTTTTCATTATCAAAATAACATAAATCGACCCACTTCAATGCTATTACTCTGAATGGGAGTACTTGCAGTATAATCAGGTATTCATTAAAGATATTCAAATTAACCTAAGAACTATGCTTCCGATTTTATCCTTATATCTTCTATTCACCTACCGGTAGATTACATTTGTTCTACGTGGAACATTTTTTATAAACTTAGATATCCATAAGAGGATGCTCATGCATTATAGGATCATGAATTGTTCCACGTGGAACATTCTAGTAAACTTTTATATTCCATAAATCTAAAAGGCGATTCAACTCCTCTTCTGAGAAGTATTGAATTTCAATTTTTCCTTTTTTTAAATCTCCCTTTACTTGAACTTTCGTTTGAAAGCTATTTCTTAGTTGGTCCTCAACATGATGAAATAACGAAGAATTCTTGGGTGGTAACTTAACTTTTATTGGTTTCTTTATGATTTCATTAGATAGGCCTTCGGTTTCCCGTACAGATAACTGGTCTTTAATAATCTTTTCTGCAGTTGATATCTGCAAAGCAGGATCTTTTAATCCCAGCAAGATTTTACAATGGCCCAATGAAAGCCTGTCATCCCTTAAAAAATTGAGTATCATTTCCGGCAGCTGAATTACACGTAATAGATTTGCAACAGTAGCTCGTGCTTTGCCAACACGCTGCGCAACCTGTTCCTGCGTCATACCGTGCTCTTCAATAAGACGGGCATAAGCAAATCCTTCTTCAACCGGATTCAAATCCGCGCGTTGAATGTTTTCAATCAGCGTACGTTCCGCCATTTCCTGATCTGTACAAATTTGAACAATTGCAGAAATTTTTGTGAAACCGGCAATCTTGGCAGCACGCAAGCGTCGTTCTCCGGCAATAATATGATAGTTCTCCCCAATCCTTCTAACCAAAATCGGCTGCAGTAATCCATGGACCAGTAAAGAATCTGCCAATTCCTGCAGAGCTTGGGGGTCGTAGTTCTTTCTGGGTTGATCCGGATTAGGTATAATATCCGCTATGGCAATTTCTTTTATACTGGGGTTTTCTCCTAACTCATCAGACAGCAATGCATGAAGTCCCCTGCCTAACGCTTTTTTAGACACGTTCTAAAACCTCCTTAGCCAGTTCCCTGTAAACTTCAGCTCCTCTAGAACGCGAATCATAGTTAGTTATGGCTTTCCCGTGGCTTGGGGCCTCACTGAGACGGACATTACGGGAAATAATTGTTTTAAACACCTTCCGTGGGAAATACGCCTTAACCTCGTCAACAACCTGGATGGCAAGATTGGTTCTTGCATCGAACATTGTCATGAGTACACCAATAATATTGAGATTCGGATTTAGATGTTTACGAACTCGCTCAATGGTGTTCATTAGTAATGTTAAACCCTCTAAGGCATAGTACTCACATTGAATAGGGATTAATACATCTGTTGCCGCTGTTAGAGCGTTTAAGGTTAACACACCCAACGATGGCGGACAGTCAATAATAATGAAATCATAAGTTTCCTTCATGTTTTGTAATGCTTTTTTTAATTTTCCTTCGCGCGAAAGTTGCGCTACTAATTCAATTTCTGCACCTGCTAATTCAATTCGGGCAGGAACAACTTTAAGATTTTTATAGTCCGTTTTCTTAATTACTTGTTCAAGGTGAACATCATTGATTAAGACATCGTAGACACATTGTGTCAATTTGTGTTTTGCTATCCCTAGTCCACTGGTTGCGTTTCCTTGAGGGTCCATGTCAATGAGCAGAATCCGTTGCCCCAGCTCAGCTAAACAAGCACTCAAATTTATTGCCGTTGTTGTCTTTGCGACACCACCTTTTTGATTGGCAACAGCAATTACTTTAGTTATCAATTAGCGCACCCTTTCTCTACATGCTTTTTGCACAATTATTAA
>CAYWSF010000336.1:0-2113 GCA_964460725.1 uncultured Desulfosporosinus sp. | reverse complement strand
AAAGAAATTGCCTATAACCGTATGCTCTGTGATGATGTTGAAAACGAGGAGTTTTTAAAGCGCCGTGCAGAGTTTTGGTATTGTGATAATGTAGGGCTAAAACTTAGATTTTGCGAGCCTACAAGCGGACACAAACCTATGGCTGAAAACGAAGTCATTGCAGATACCAAGACCTTGCAATTGATGGGCGTACCTTTGGAGGTAGGCGCACCGCTTTCGCTGACACTTGACATCAGAGGTGAGAAAGTGCAGAGGAATTTTATCCTCGCCGGTTGGTGGGAAAGTGATCCCGTCTTTAACGTGGGGCAGATATTTGCCTCCCGAGCCTATGTAGATGCTCATGCGGATGAACTGCAAAATACTTTTAAGGAAGACCATTCTCTCACCGGCGCCATTAACGCCTATATTATGTTTAAAAACAGCTTCAATTTGCAGGAGAAGCTGGAAAAAGTGATTACCGAAAGCGGCTATTCCCTTGACGAAAATGCGCCAAACTATCTTGAGCATAATGTGAACTGGGCATACCTTTCCACAAACTTTGGCATGGACGCGGGCACGTTTGTTGCATTAATTTCGGGCTTGCTGCTTATCGTTTTTACCGGTTACCTGATTATTTATAATATTTTTCAAATTTCAGTTATCCGGGACATCCGTTTTTATGGCCTTTTAAAAACCATCGGCACAACCGGGAGGCAGATCCGCCGTATTATCCGCAGACAGGCGCTGATCCTTTCGGCCATAGGAATACCAATTGGGCTGATTGCAGGATTTTTGATTGGTAAATCCCTTGTTCCTCTCATTATTAACAATTCTGCATATGCCGGAAGTGCAGTTTCCGTATCACCCAGCCCGTTGATTTTTATCGGTGCAGCTCTGTTCGCTCTCGTCACAGTGCTCATAAGCACCTATAAGCCCGGAAGCATAGCCGCGACCGTATCACCGGTGGAGGCAGTACGGTATACAGACGGAAATATAAAGCAAAACAGCAAGCTGAAAAAATCCACTCAAAGCGCGAAAATGCCTCGTCTGGCGCTAGCCAATTTAGGAAGAAATAAAAAGCGCACCATCCTGGTGCTCATCAGCTTGTCTCTAAGCCTTGTACTTCTGAACACGGTGTTCACGCTGTCTCAGAGCATTGACATGGACAAGTTCCTATCCAAATTTGTAGATACTGATTTCTTGATTGCCCATGCCGACTACTTCCAAAATGACTTCCGCGGTCCTGAAAATCAAACCAGCGAAAGCTTCATTCAGGCAGTGAAATCTCAGCCAGGATTTGAGGAGGGTGGGCGTCTGTACGGCGGCAGAGAGGAAATGTTTGCGGTAGAGGACGAAAAGAACACAACACAGGGTTATAACATCAACAGTTATGGTGACTTTATGGCAGCTGTCTATGGTCTTGAAAACTTACCGCTCCAACGGCTGGAACTTATTGATGGCGAGCTGGATTTTGAAAAGCTGGCTACCGGCAAGTACATTCTGGAGGGAGTTAAATTGGATGACAACGGTGTGCCGCAAATGGACAGATCTCATTTTGCAGTGGGTGAAACGCTCACCCTTCATAACTACAAGGGAACGACGCAAAATTTTGCCGATAGGGAGTATACTACGAACGAGTTTACAGTGCTGGGTCATGTGGCAATTAAAACTTATGCCAATTCCGACCGCACGGGATGGGACTATAACTTCTATCTCCCGGCGGAAGTATACAAAACATTTGTCGAGCAGCCGGCGGTGATGAGCTATGCTTTTAATGTTTCGAAAGATCAGGAAGCAGCAATGGAAAGCTTTTTACAAAGCTACACCGACAAGGTGGAACCTGTGATGAATTACACCTCGAAGTTTACCGCCCTCAATGAGTTATCCGGTATGCGGAACACTGTTGTGATGATTGGCGGCGCACTTAGCTTTATTATTGGGCTGATTGGTGTGCTAAATTTCATCAATGCCAACCTTACGAGTATCTTGACGCGACGCAAGGAATTTGCCATGATGCAAAGCATTGGCATGACCCGGAAGCAACTGCGTAGTATGCTGATGTATGAAGGCTTCTATTATTCCTTTGGCACTTGTGTGCTTTCACTCGCCTTCGGCACGATCTTTTCACTATTGA
>CAYWSF010000335.1:0-2135 GCA_964460725.1 uncultured Desulfosporosinus sp. | reverse complement strand
GGTCCAGGCTGTTATGGCGCGCACCGGCTCGGAAAATTGGCTTGAAAGATTTAACTATTCTGCCCTTGCTCAATATGTTGATTACTTGCACATTATGACTTATGACTACAGCAAAGCTGCCCCCGGACCGATTGCCCCGCTTGATTGGAGCAAGAAGGTTTTACAATATGCCCGCAGCGAAGGGGTAGACATGTCTAAGGTTCTCCTCGGGATCCCCTATTACGGAGCCGACTGGTGGACAGCCGATACTGATACAAACCCAACCTATAGCCGGCGCTCAGGCGGAATGACTGAACTGGCAGCATTAGCTCCGGGCCCGGTGCAGCGTGATGCTTCTAAGATTCCTTACTTTACTTACAGCGATGCATCCGGTACGCACACTGTTTATTATGATGATGCGCAAAGCTGGAAGGCCAAACTGGAGCTGCTCAACCAATATCACCTGGGCGGGGTCGGGGCGTGGTCCCTTAAATGGACGCTGGAGCCTACGAGTATTAATGCGATCTTCCCGCTGCTCAAGCAATATATGCGCTAAGGAAACATGGGACGTTACGTAGAACGTTTAGCTTTTCCGGCATAAGTGAAGCAGGGGGACGGTTCTTATGCTTCCTTCTCAGGATGCATAAGAACCGTCCCCCTGCTTGCCTACTTTATCACTTTATCCTTTTTAGGTGAGCGGTTTCCATTTGTAATACGTCCAATTTTGCTTCTATACGATTTAGTGTGGCAAACATTTCGGTATTGACATCTTTCTGGGCCTCTCTGGCGTCAAATAAAGCAGTGACTTTATTAGTGAGATCTTGCTCCATACGTGTTTGACTTTGTTTTAAGTCAGTGATATCTTGCTCCATGCGTGTTTGACTTTGTTTTAAGTCAGTGAGATCTTGCTTTAGCGACGTAACATCCTGCTGCATGACGGCATGGTTGGCGGCAAGGGTATCAACACTTTTGATAAGGGTTTTCAATTGATCCATCATAAGTTCCTGGAATTTTTCGTTATCCAATCCTTTAAATCTCCTTCCTTAAAATGGCTATATTTTTCACCCCTCAAATCAATAGCTTTGTATAATAATACTACAATAAAAAACCTTCGGTATCAACCGGTATCAACTTCTGCCAAAACTCAGTGAGATTCTTATGCTTGACCTTTAACATTATTTTGCCAAAATAGGTTATAATTATAACATATTTTATAACGTGCAGTAAGCGTCCCTCTGCTCCTGAGTGACCTTGCTTATGATGGTAAGTCTGTATATTAAGTCCGCATAAGAAGTCTGTATAAACACGGGCAATTTATCCTTGCTGCTCGAGTAAAAAAGAAATATGACATACACCCCTTGGAAAACTAAACTAAAGAAGTATGAGGTGGCGTTCTTGCTAGTCTTACTGACCATTTTTAATTCCGTACTTATGGTAACCGGCCAAACCCTTTGGAAACTGGGGGCAACCGGAAAGGAAATTCACAGTCTGGCACAGCTCCTCCGCTTATTCTTAAGCCCCTACGTAATTGCCGGTCTCGTGGTATACGCTTTTGCTTCTGGCCTTTGGATTTATATTTTAAATAAAGGTGAGTTAAGCTATCTGTATCCGATTCAAAGTACGGCCTTTATCTTTGCCCTTATTGTCGGCATAACGATTTTTAAAGAACAGCTTACACCCTCGAAGATCATCGGGGTCCTGGTAATTTGTCTTGGAGTAATCATTATCACACGGAAGTAGGAATCAACATGTGGACAGCAGTTAAGTATTTGCCCAAAAATCTTGTGGAAACGATCGAAATGACGCGTGAGTATTACGGGGATTCCTGGATTTCCGACCGGGAATTCTTAAAATGGCAGTATGAAGATAACCCCGCCGGTTCGGCAATAATTCAATTAGCCCGAGACAAGGAAACGGATCAGCTTGCCGGTCAATATGTAGTAATTCCGATGCGTTTTAAAGTACATGATCAAACTATCGCCGGAACCCTCTCCCTAAACACCCTCACTCGTCAAATCTACTCCGGACAAGGAATTTTTACAGGCTTGGCCAAAGTTGTTTATCTGAACTGTGCCGAACAAGGAGCGAAATTTTGCTATGGGTTTCCCAATCCGAATTCTTACCCCGGATTTACACAAAAACTGGGGTTCACTGAC
>CAYWSF010000334.1:0-2142 GCA_964460725.1 uncultured Desulfosporosinus sp. | reverse complement strand
GCAATCTCCTTATCGGCAAAAGCTCTTGCAAATTCACGCATTTTTTTCTGTTGTTCATTCAGTTCAAAAATCATGTCATCCCTTCCTCTCGTTATTTTAACAGCGAAACCGACCTTCTTTTGTAATAAATTATATCACATTTGTGAAAAAGTTACATATTATTTCAATTTTTTATTACGTGTAATATTGCACCCCTCAATTGACATTGTAAACGCGACCCCTGCCCAGCTTAACAGTTGCATTCAATTTGTCAAACAATATGGTGGCATTTAATCTTACAATCAAAAGGCGATTTTTTTCCTCACTCCCCCTAAGTGGGGAGTGCTTGCATTTAGTCTGGCAACAGGTAGAAAATAGATGTGTGTTCTGCGGAAAATATTTTGATCATGAGGAGGAATTCACCATGGCTAAAAACAAACATCTTACCGATTTTGAACGCCTGCAGATTGAACAGCGGCTGCGCGCGGGCGTGTCACTCAAGCGAATTGCGGCCGACCTTGGGAAAAGCGCATCCACCATTTCTCGCGAAATCCGCGCCCGCGCCATAGAAAGCGATAAATATGCGCCATACCGCATCCATAACCGCTGCGCAAAGATGAATGTCTGCCAAAAGATGCAGATCTGTGCGGACAAGCCTAATTGCACGAGAAAATGTTCCCGCTGCAATTACTGCAACGCCGTATGCGAAGAGTTCGAGGAACGACTGTGCATGAGGCTTTTCGAACCCCCTTATGTCTGCAACGGTTGTATAGAGGAGTACCATTGTGTACTACGCAAAAAGTACTATCTTCATAAAAAGGCCCATGAAGCGTACCGGGAAAAGCTGGTGGAATCCCGAGCCGGTGCAAACATCACTGAGGATGACCTGCTGTACCTTGACAAATGGATCAGCCCGCTCATCCAGCGTGGGCAGTCCGTACATCACATTTCCATACATAATGCCGACAAGCTGGAAGTCAGTGAGAAATCCATCTATCGCTATGTTTCCGGCGGACTTCTTAAGGCGAAGAACTTAGACATGCCACGGGTTTGCCGCCTCAAGCCGCGCAAGACCAAGCCGGTCGAACATAAAATCGACCGTTCCTGCAGGATTGGACGCACCTACGCTGATTTCCTGGAATTTACGGAAGCATCCAACGTTTCTGTCGTTGAAATGGACTCGGTCATCGGGCGCGTCGGCGGTAAGGTTCTGCTCACTATGATGTTCAAATCCTGCGATTTGATGCTTGCATTTCTCCGGGAGAGGAATACATCCCAGTCCGTGATTGACATCTTCAACTCCATCTATGAACTGCTGGGGCCGGATCGGTTCAAATCCCTGTTCCCTCTTGCACTCGCTGACAACGGTTCCGAGTTCTCTAACCCAAAGGCATTGGAATGCGACGCACAGGGTAATCCGCGCACACGCGTGTTTTACTGCGATCCATACGCCGCATACCAAAAGCCGAATGCGGAGTTGAACCACGAATTCATAAGAAGAATTCTTCCGAAAGGCACATCCTTTGACCACTTGTGCCAAGCGGATATTGACCTTATGATGTCGCACATCAACTCCTACTCCAGAGAGAAGTTAGGCGATAAATCGCCATTTGATGTGTTCTGCTTCCTCTACGGACACGACACACTGGAAGCGTTAGGGCAAGTCAGAATTCCGCCTAACGAGATTTTGCTGAAGCCGTCCCTTTTAAAGAAGTAACGTAACTACCTTTTTATTCGCAGAACACATCGACGAAGACCAATAAAGATCCCCAGCAGGGGGACGCAGTTACTCTGTCCGAAAAACGAGTTCCGGGTACCCCTTTCTATTAGTATGCCTCTTTTTCGGACACAGTCAACCCATTTTCGCTCCTTTGAATCGGGATGGGCTATGCATGATCATTTTAATCAGTAATATACCTGTTATTCCCAAACCCTCGACAAACTTAATCCAACTACTTTATATTTACTCTGTCAAAGGTTGCTGTTACTTTGACTGCTCACCTTTTTTTTGGCTTTCTAAATATAGCTGTAATTACTTTAATTTTTTTCCTCTTTTTCCTTTATGCAAACCGAATGCCAGGTAAATAATAATCCCGATAAGATTAAATAATCCAAAGAAGGAATAGACTCCGGCTCCTCCGAATTCCTCAACTATAATTCCTC
>CAYWSF010000333.1:0-2145 GCA_964460725.1 uncultured Desulfosporosinus sp. | reverse complement strand
CGTTTTCTCCAAAAAATTTCACTGTTTAACTTACCCCTTTCATGACTTTAAAAAAGACCCTGCTTAAAGATTGTCAAATCTTCAAGAAGCGTCATCGCTTCATTAATAAACATACAAGGTAAATTTAGCACTTTATCAGTGGCCTGACAAGAAAATTTTATTATTATAACGAATTATTGCGAACTTACATTATGAGCAACATCCTGTTGAGCGAATAATTTAATTTGCTGATTACAAGTTTTAACATGAAAGGTCAGCACATTTTAATAGTTCTGATAATTCATAAAATAATTCTAATAATTATAAAAGTTAAAAGGATAACGACACCATATGGAGAATATAAAATATATGGAGAATATATGGAGAATATATAAAATTAGAGAAAATATAATATTAGTTTAATATTTGTTTGGATATAAGTTTGAAAAAATCATTTTTGCCTGGAGGGTTAATTAGTGGATCGGAAGGTACGAGTAGGAATTGTGGGCATGGGACAAAGAGGTTCGATGATTTATAAAAAGCTGCGAAGTATCGATCACCTTGAGATCAGCGTGGTCTGTGACCTTGCCGAAGAGCATTCCGGCATGGAGACGGCGCGTTTGGACGGGGTGCAGACCTGCTTAACTTTGGAATCATTTTTTAAGGTTTCAAAGCTTGACTTAATCATTGAAGCAACTGGGAACCCCAGTGTACAGGAACAATTAGAAAGAAAAAAAGCCAAGTCCAGCGTACTGGTTGAAGCCCAAGGCACAAATTTTTTATTTAATTTCCTAGAAGAAAAGATAGCGGAAATAAAAATGTTAAAAGGAGAACGCGATACCATAATGAATGCTGCTCAAGAGGCCGTTGAAGTAGCAGGAATTGACGGAAAGATTAAATATGTTAATCCGTCTTTTAGCCGGATAACTTCCATTCCGGCGAGTGAGCGGATGGGCAGTAACATTTTTGATATTTCTCCCAATGGTGCGCTGGCAAGAGCCCTCCGGACGCACAAGCCTGTTTTTGCGCACAGGGCTTTGGTGGGAGGCACAAATGTAGATGTAATCTCAAATGCATTTCCAATTATCGTTGACGGAAAAATGGAAGGTGCAGTTGTAGTATTTCAGTCACTGACAGATATAAAAAAGTTGATAGAACAGCTGAAAGCTTCCAATAAGGTGATTAATGATTTACAAAGCCGTATCAACCAAATTTCCACGAGTTCATACACATTTGATGACATGATCGGCAGTCATCCTGAATTTGAAAGAGCTTTGAATTTGGCATATAAGGCGGCGAAAAGCAACTCAACCGTTCTCATTTCGGGAGAATCAGGTACCGGAAAGGAATTATTTGCTCATGCCATCCATAGTGCAAGTTTGCGTTTAGACAAGCCTTTTATTAAGGTGAACTGTGCGGCAATTCCCGAGACGTTGCTGGAAAGTGAATTTTTTGGGCATGAAAAGGGAGCGTTCACGGGAGCGTTGAAAACAAAGCACGGAAAAATGGAGTTAGCAAATGGCGGAACAATTTTCTTAGATGAGATAGGAGATATGAAACCATATTTACAGGCCAAACTTCTGCGCGTTCTACAGGAGATGGAATTTGAACGAGTGGGAGGAACTCAGACGATCACTGTAGATGTGCGCGTTATAGCAGCCACTAATCGTGATTTGTCTGATATGGTAAAAAAAGGTGATTTTCGCGAAGATCTTTATTACCGGCTTAATGTCTTGGAGTTGCTTTTGCCACCGTTGCGTGACCACAAAGAAGATATACCGGCACATGTTCAATCTCTGATTACAAAGTTTAACCGCAAATTTGGCAAACATGTGAAAGGACTGACCAGTCAGGCAGAAGAATTGCTGATGAATTATGATTGGCCCGGTAATATTCGGGAATTGCAAAATGTCGTGGAACGTGCTATGGTTACTGCAGAAGGTGAAACTATTGATCATAAATCCATGCTTAATCTCGTGGATTCCCCAAAAACAATTCAATCAGAACAGACATTCGAACGAATTATACCGATCGAACAAATGGAAAAAAAGATGATCCGTCTTGCTTTGGAACGTTACGGCAACTCAGTGGATGGAAAGAAGCAAGCCGCAAAAGCCCTGAAGATATCCTTGGCAACGCTTTACAATAAGCTTAGAACAATGTCTT
>CAYWSF010000332.1:0-2151 GCA_964460725.1 uncultured Desulfosporosinus sp. | reverse complement strand
ACCCCTCAGTGGGTTTTGCCCGGCAGCATGTTTAATAATATATCTTTGAGCAGCGCGGATGGAAAAAAAGTGCCTATTGTGCTGGATTATAAGAATGATTATGCTACCAGAGTAATTTTACAAGAAGACCTGGATTATAACTGTCAATATACTCTTAAAGTTCCCGCGGGGGCGTTTGAAGACTTTAGTGGTAAAGTAATTTCATCCTGGGAAGCTGCTTTTACCACTGCTCCACTACGAATTGAGTTCCCCAATCAGGTCGTTATCGGAGAGCAAAATAAGCTCACTGTAACCGGTGGGAAATTGAGTTATTTCTTTGACGATATTCCTGGAGTGACGATAAGTGAATGGAGCAAGACAGGAGATTATTCTGTATACGGCCCGAAGCACGAAGGCCAGTATACCCTGAAAGTTACTGATGCCGAAGGGCATACGGCCAGTGCAAAATTTACGGCTGTATTTGCCGAACGCCCTTTAGCAGAAAAGGCGGGTAAATTATTAAAGAACCTGGTCGATAGTGGCCAAGCCAGGCTGATATACAAACCGTTGGTAAATGGCAAGTATTATGCGGTTATTTCCATACCGGGAAAATATTTGAACAGCAACGTGGAATTAGCAGCGTTACCTGGGAATCATGATTTAAATAATAAATGGGTCTTTGCAGCTAATTCCTATTATTTCTGCACATTAGATAGCAATAAAGAAGTTAGTTATCTGGTTCAGGATCCTGATATTCTCAAAAAGCTTCAGATTATTCATAATGCAAATTATGAGTACTGTGTAAAGGACCGCCTGATAAAGTATAACACTGACTACTTGCAGCATAGTATAGACAATATTAATCAAAGGAAAAAAATATATCAGGACCTAAAAGCTTGGGAATTAAGCAAAGATATAGTAGCCAAAACAGCGGGTGTAGCACTTGGTACAGCTATCAATGTTTCTGTTACTGGAGGGACTGGACCAGCAGTAGCGGTTCAGGGTATAGCCGATGAGGTTAAAGGAATGCTTACCAAGGCAGTTAGTAACCCTAAAGTTCTGCTGGATGTGGTGGCGTGTGGTGTTGAGGATGTATCAATTGATGCCGCAGGCAAACTACAAAAAATCCATAAGGAAATTGGAACTTATGATACTAACGGGAAAGGATTCATTATTAACTTGAAACAGGCTGAAGACTATTTAAACTACTCTCGATACTTAATGTATGATGGAGCAACCAGTGAATTAAGGTATGCACTTAATGAGTGCGATAGAGATGTGGTTGACTTATTAAATGATTGGTTCACCTCAGTTGGCTGTTCAGCTTTAAGTACTGCAGCTGGAGGATTAGACAATTTACCTAATGAAATAGAAAACGCAAAGGCCATAACAAAAACCGTCAAGACCATCGTATATACTTCAAACGCCCTTAAATGGGCCGAAAAAGGCAAGGATATATTTGATGCGGTGGCTTTGGACTTGGGATTAGGAGAGCATACAGCAGTAAAAGACTGGTATGAAACTAACAACATTGTTAAAAACAGGTACATGCATTTGCTTGATGGTGACCCAAGCAGAACATATAATTACAATTTATTAAAAGAATGCAATAATGGACTAGGCGAACCGATGACAACTTAGGGTGTTCAGAAAGGAGAAATAACTTCATGGATAAAATAAGAAGAATAATAAATAATACAGCATTAATTTCATTGTTTATTTCACTGGTCATTGGCTTTTGGACCGCAGGAATAGCCTTGGCAGGTGAGACCGATAACAGTATTGTTGCAGCGGATAAAGAGGCGATAATTATAGAATATTCAGCAGATGATGCTGCCGATAGGGTAACTGAAGACGTTTTTCTAAATATTTTCGGTGATTATGGTTCGGATATTAGCTGGATTTCCGATAAGCCAACAGTTATATCTGATTATGGAACAGTTGTACGTCCTTTAAATAATGACGTTAAGGTGACGCTTACCGCCACTATCGAATATGGTGAGGCAACTGACACTAAACGCTTTATTGTAACGGTACTCCGTCTCCCCGAAGAAGAACAGTGGGAAGACCGCGAGGTTAGTGTTATACAGAATAATGAAAAAAGCTGGACAATCCGATTCAACAAAGCAGTAGATTTTACCAGTGCTCAGGAAAACATTTATGTAGCCACTG
>CAYWSF010000331.1:0-2157 GCA_964460725.1 uncultured Desulfosporosinus sp. | reverse complement strand
TACTGGTTAGGTATTACCTGATAGGATTTTCCTACTATATGTTAATAGCTTACTAATGAAATAGAATTCCTTCCATTTCAAGAGGAAACCTCACGCGTTTGCGTGCTGCTTCGCAGCTCGCACCATCGAAGATATTATTTCCCTGATTTTTATTTGATTGCGGTTTAGTATTTATCCCCAAAGGCTTCTTCAGCTGTGCTATCTCGCCCATCAGTAAATTGAAATCTTCTTTTGTAATTGGCTTTTTATTATCCTTTAATTCATAACCTAATAGACCACTAACCTCAATAGCAGCATATTTTACATCTTCGATAGAGGATATCCCGGATTGTCTTAATCGTGTTTCCAGTCGATCAACCGACATCCTGAGCTTTCTTAAGTTTCTGATATTTATTTTGCCATTTTCAATAACCATTAGTGCTTTACCCGTTGATATGGATTCTATAATATCAAACTTCATCTCTAAGTATTCAGTAATTATCATTAGCACTACTATTAATAAGGCAACCGCAAATGTATGGGACAGGCTTTTTTCAGCTACAGGCTGAATCAATAATGAACCAATTCCTATCATTACGATAACCTGCGTAATTGTCGTCTGGGATATGGATTTTCTTCCTGCTAATCTTAAAACTGTTTTACCCACGAAAAAGATCAGGATTGTCTTCCAAATCCAATTTAAATTATCCATTTGCTAAAATTAACTCCTAATATCAACGTTCCTTATCGACTTGGGCTTAAGCAAACCGGATATGGTCCATGCTCATTTGCTGCAACTATAACCCAATATTTTGGCTGTTCCTTCGTTGGCTTCAGTCAAATGTCCATTTTGATCTGCCCACCAAAAACCGTCGTAAGATGTTTCGAACAGCTTACGATATTTGGCTTCACTCTCTTGCAAAGCCTTCCCGACTTTCGCCCGTTCCACTGCCGCCCAAGTCCGTTCAGCGGCGTCCTTTAAAATTGCGAGTTCATTATCTGTCCACCTTCGCGGGCCGCCTTGAAGAACCCCGAAATTCGCCAGCCAGCGGCCCTCTTTAATTAGTGGAACAGTTATACTTGCATAAACGCCCAGGCATAGGCTTGCTTCTCTTTCAAGCGGTTTCTTCAGCGGTGTCGTGGTTTGGTCTTCTATGATAAGGGGTTCCCCGCAGCGCAATACGTCCATTGCCGCGCCAAAACTGCTAACTGGAAAATCTCCTGTTATTTTCGGGAAACCGCAGCGCACATAGTTGTCTTCAATATGGATAGTTCTGCCGTTGTCGGTAATTTCATTGTACATAACGCAGTCAACTCCAAGATACTCGCCGACAATATGCGCCGCAGTCCGCATAATTTCTTTTGCATCTGAAAGCGGCCGTAACGTGTCGCTAAGCTTGAGCAGAAACGCTTGACGTTCTTTACTTTTACGGAGTTCTTCCTCCTTTCGTTCGGTAATGTTAGTACCCATAATTGCAAATTTGTCTGGTTCTCCAAGCGGTACTGCCAGAACATTATACCAACAGCCGGTAGATACATTAAACATCTCAAATATTTCAGATTTACCTGAATTTACAATTTCTCCATATTTAATAACCCTTTCCGGCTCAGTATCAGGAAAAAAATCTGTGACTTTTTTCCCCACAATTTCTTCCTTGGCAAGTCCCATAATTTCCGCAAATACAGAGTTTACATCCAAAAAAATATAGTCGTTCGGCTCTCCCTGGTCATTATATAGAACTCGTGCAATTTGTACTCCTCCCGATATGTTATCAAGTAGTATCTGATGGTAATGATTGTATTGTGCAGATCCATTACTGATATCCATTTATATTACTCTCCCTCAATAAATTAAGGTTTTCTTTAATTCTCTAGCTTATTCGCATGATTTGATCTCACGTATGAAATCTCATATTGATAATACTCATTATTCTCGCCTAATCTTTCTACAAAAAGAGCGTCATATAATAATTACTTAGCTATCCTAAAACAGCATTAAAAAATTCTACATATTTTTGTGAAATCCTGCTAATAATTGCTTCGCTTCAGCAGTATTTATAAAAAAACAGTTCCTTCATAATTTTAAAGGAACTGTTTTTTATGGATGTTATCATTTGCAGAACCAACTCCGGCCAATGCACCAGGATGTTCATATATTATGCCTGCTTCAAATATCTC
>CAYWSF010000330.1:0-2157 GCA_964460725.1 uncultured Desulfosporosinus sp. | reverse complement strand
GCCAAAACCTTGTGTCCATTCGCTAATTCGACCTGGAACATGGCATTGGGCAATGGTTCCAAAACTTTACCTTCAACTTCAATAACATCGTCTCTAGACATAAACATTCACCCTCCTCTGACAATCACATGCTCGAGTACCTAACAACGAGTTAGTATTTCCGGGCCATTTTTCGTAATCGCCACTGTGTGTTCAAAATGAGCCGATGGCCGACCGTCCTTTGTAATCACAGTCCAGTGATCCTTTAAGGTTTTCACTTCATACGTACCCATGTTTACCATAGGCTCAATAGCCAAGACCATACCTATCTCGAGTCGCGGTCCCCGACCGGGATTGCCAAAGTTAGGGATCTGAGGATCCTCATGCATGGCTCTTCCAATCCCGTGACCAACATAATCACGCACCACAGAAAATCCGTTAGCTTCCACGTGCGTTTGAACTGCATAAGAGACGTCGTAAAGACGCTTGCCTAACTTCGCCTGTGCAATTCCAAACATCAGGGACTCTTCGGTCACTCTTAAAAGTTCCAGGATATCCTTATTAACTTCCCCAATTGGTAAAGTTATAGCTGCATCACCAAAATACCCATCTATGAGCGCACCGCAATCAATACTGATAATATCCCCAGATTCTAAAGACCTTAAACCAGGTATTCCATGTACTACCTGTTCGTTTACAGAGGTGCAGAGCGTAGCCGGAAAACCGTGGTATCCTTTAAACGCCGGTATGGCACCCTGTGCCCGAATATATTCCTCAGCCATACGATCCAATTCCCTTGTCGTAATACCCGGCTTAGCCCGTTCCCGCATTAAAGCCAGTGTCTCTGCTACGATTCGCCCCGCATTACGCATTCGGTCCAATTGGTTCGCATTTTTCAGCTCAATCATGTTGTTTTAGCCCAAGGCCTTTAAAATATCCGCAAAGACCTGTTCAATTGGCTGTCCGCCATTGATCCGTAAGAGCAATCCTTTTTGCGCATAGAAATCAATCGTCGGCTGGGTTTGCTCATTATAAACTGTTAAACGATTCTTGGCCGTTTCTACATTGTCATCTGAGCGCTGATATAGTTCTCCTCCACAATGTCCGCAAACCCCTTCTTTTTCCGGTTTATTAAAGACCATGTGGTAAGATTCCCCACACTGACGGCAAACACGACGTCCGGTTAAGCGCGGTATTAACACATCTTCTGCTACTTCGATGTTAATTACACCATCAAGTTTCATGCCAAGTTTATTTAAAATTTCATCTAAAGCTTTTGCTTGATCCAGATTACGCGGGAAACCATCGAGAAGGAATCCCTCTTTACAATCCGCTTGGCCCAAGCGTTCCGCGACCACTCCGATTGTCACTTCATCAGGCACTAATTTTCCGGCATCCATATATGTCTTTGCCTTTAACCCTTGTTCCGTTCCATTTTTGATCGCTGCTCTAAACATGTCTCCTGTAGAAATATGAGGAATTCCAAAGCGTTCAACGAGAGGACTGGCTTGTGTTCCTTTTCCCGCTCCTGGTCCACCCATAATAATTAACTTCATATCGCTTCCTCCTTTTTATCTCATAAAGCCTTGATAGTTTCTGGTAATAAGTTGTGATTCAATCTGTTTCATGGTGTCAAGTGCAACCCCAACTACAATCAATAAAGATGTTCCGCCAAAATAAATGTTGGGAATTCCGGTGAGTGCGATCACCACAGTCGGTAAAACTGCGATCAAGGCAAGGAATACTCCACCGGCAAGTGTAATACGGTTTAGTATTTTAGTCAGATAATCTGCCGTCGGACGCCCAGGCCGCAGGCCGGGAATAAATCCGCCATACTTCTTTAGGTTATCGGCCACATCATTCGGATTAAAAGTAATAGAGGTATAAAAGTAAGTAAAGAAGATAATGAGCAGACCGTAAAACACCAGATAAGGGATCGAAGTAAGTTGACCATTCATACTAAACCAAGTATTAATGAATTGGGAAAATCCTGATGTTGGCACCCATGTAGCCATCTGCTGCGGGAAGGAAAGCAAGGCAATCGCAAAAATAACCGGAATAACGCCGGCTTGATTCACTTTTAAAGGTATATGACTGCTTTGTCCTCCATATACCCGCCGACCGACAACCCGCTTGGCATATTGAACCGGCACTCGCCGCTGCCCTTCCTGAACATAG
>CAYWSF010000329.1:0-2164 GCA_964460725.1 uncultured Desulfosporosinus sp. | reverse complement strand
GCCAGCCACAGCCAAGGCACAGAAGATAAACATCATCACTGCGATGCCAATGAAAACTAACCATACGATACCATAGGAGCCAGTGGCATCGAAAATAGCTCCGGACAGAATAGGGCCAATGATGCAGCCGACCAGGAACAAGGCCCAGATGATGCCAAACAGGGATGAATAATCTTTAGTACCGAAGACCGACGAGGTTAGCAGCGGTGGGCCGGGACTGGCAATGCAGACGCTTAATCCTACGCATACAACCATGAGGTAGACCAATAAAGGCATGCTTGCCGTCAGGTATAGGCAAATCATACCGCAGCTAAATATGATCGTTGCTATGAGGATCCCCCTGACCGGTCCCAGTTTATCAAAGATAATCCCGCTGGCCAAGGCTCCGACAGCAGCTACTGCGCTGAGTAATCCCATTGGAACCCCTGCATTCATATCAAGTCCATATAGGAAGTTCGGTATATGAACCATAACACCGGAGGATATGATGCCCATGCACAGCAGTCCGATGACAAGCATGAAGAAAGGAAGGGAGCGCAGTGCTACGGACTTGCTGACACCTTCACCGCTTTCTTCTGGTTTCGCCTCAGATTCTTTGGTGATACTATTCGAATCAACAAATGGCTTTTGTCCGATATCCTCAGGCTTTTTGTAAAAGATGAACAGGCAAGCCGGCAAAGCTGTAACCACAATAATAATACCGGAAATCAACGCGGCACTCTGCCAACCCACATTGAAAATCAGCTTTTCAATGAGTATGGATAAGAATATACCGCCTACGCCCATGCCGGAAAAAACAATACCTGTCATCATTCCGCGTTTTCCTATATACCAGTTGGAGATCATCGTGGTCAATGGGATATTTGCAGCCAGGCCCATGCCGAAATCAATTAAAAACAGCAACAGATAAAACTGCCATAGTTGACTGGCAATGCCAAGGGCGGCAAAACTAACACCAGTAATGATTATGCCAATGCTCATCATCACCCTCAATTTAAGTTTGTTAATCAGAAACCCTGCGCAAATAGCACCAACGGCGGCACCCAGGGCGGAGAAAGCAAAACCTACTGAAAAGCCAGTAATCGAGAAGCCAAGCTCATCGCATATCGGTGTCATATAAAACGGTGGTGTTTTATTGACGATGGCCATGGTAAAAACCGTAACCATCAGGGATCCAAGCACAATGCGCTTGCCATAAAATGCTTGCTCTTCTTTCATACAGGTACCCTCCATTTTAGATTAATTTGTTTTAGAAGTCAGCTTTGCTTGATTTTGACCCAAACGGAGTTATTCAAACGCTTGCATCATCCTTGTTTTTCTTGAAAAACATGCTACTATTAGATATATATAGTGACTTAAGCACTTGTATTTTTAAACATTTTTTTCCTTAATATCATCTTATTCGATTGTTATTTATCAATCAACCAAAGCTGGACTTTTGGCAATGCCATTTGCTGTCATTAAAAATGACAAAGGAGGGTGTCGAAGATATGTCTTTCGCTGACAAACTAGTTTTTCTGATTAATCTAACTAATTCCACCAATAAAAAGCTGGCTGATGCTATTAACCTGGATCCTTCCCAAATCAGCCGCTTGCGTTGCGGAGTACGTAAGCTGCCACGGAATGCAGAGTATTTGCCGGATATGACCGCTTATTTCGTTGAACGCTGCCATAGTGACTATCAGCTCATCACGCTCTCCGAGCAGATTAATGGCCGACCTCCCAATTTACCAATGGACCAGACTCTGCTCACAGAAGAACTGCGTTCTTGGTTAGAAGAGGAAGAGACCTTTCTTACAGACTTGCCCCCTGCCAGCGGCCGGTGCCGATTTGGGCAGGGGGCTGACAAGGATGACAGACTGTTGACAACACCGATACAGTCCCATTCGTTCAAGACCTTTTATGGCTCAAAAGGCCAGCGTCAAGCGTTGGAGATTCTGCTGGAGACCACCCTCAGGCGGGACAAGCCTGCCTTGTTGCAATTTTATTCCGACCAGGAACTGGCTTGGCAGGAAGAGGCCGATTATCTCCATAACATATTTCCCGAAAGGCTTCTGGAATTATTACAGATTGGCTGTCGTTTCCAACGCATTCTGCGGCCAAGGCCTGACTTGCAATATGCTTTTACTTCAATCAAGCTGTGGCTGCCGATCCATATGAAAGG
>CAYWSF010000328.1:0-2174 GCA_964460725.1 uncultured Desulfosporosinus sp. | reverse complement strand
ATTACATTACATACTCTAAATCCGACAATAAAAAGCACTTTAATTGAGCTTAAGCATAGGGATTATAATTGTGTTTTTATTCCGTCTTTGTCAAAAAAGACGGATATTTTTTTATAAAAGTGGTTCCGTTGCCCCATATTTTCCGCATATAGCCGAAGGGAATAAGGAAGCCCTAATTAGCACGAAACGCAAACCGCTAAAAGCTTTTGAAGAGCACAAAAAGGACAAGAGTTATCATGATGTTATCATGCGTTCTTGTCCTTAAAACTAACTTTATTAAGCAATGTCATCAGTAGAGTCGTCAATAGTAGGGTCGTCATTAGTGAAGTCAGTTTGCAATTCCAACTCCCTAAGCTGAGTTTCCAAATCATCGAGCAAAGCACGAATTTGGTCCATTTGGTCAATTATCGATTCAATATTCGGTGCAATCTGTTCCGGTGTTTGCATTTCCGCAGACGGAAGAGGAGCCGGCATGCCTTGTCCAGGTGTTGTTGGTTGGGGTGCTCCTTCTCCAAAAAGTTGTGTTAAGGCTGAACCTAAATTATGGGTCATCACCAAATGATCTTGATATGCGACTACGACCCGTTTCATTTCCGGTATACTGCCGCCCTTATTTGATTGTAAATAAATAGGTTCAACATAGAGAAAATTTCCACCAATCGGCAGGGCTAAGAGATTCCCCCGAATTACACTTGAGCCGCTTTGATTCCATAAGGCAAGCTGTGGCGATATTTCCGGGTCTTGGTCTATTCTTGATTCGATTTGGAAAGGACCGTCAATTTCAATATTTTTTGGCAGATTATAAAGCAATAACTCACCGTAATGTTCACCGTCCATACGTGCAGCCATCCATGAAACCAGGTTGTTGCGTGTATTGGATTCGCTGGAGGCCGGTGTGAAGGGTAAAATAAGTACGAATTCCGGTTTATCTTCTCCAGGAATTTTCATGATCGTGTAATAGGGTACTACATTTTGGGGCTTTGCTTCAAAGAGTTCCTTGGCAATATCCCAGGAATCTTCCTTATTATAGAAAACAGCAGGATTGGTCATATGAAAGTTTTTTAGAATATTACTTTGAACCGTAAAAAGTGTTTCCGGATAGCGAAGATGGCTCCTCAAGCTTGGCGACATGCTCTCAAGGTCCTTAAATACTCCCGGAAATATTTTCATATAGGTGGCTAAGATAGGGTCTTGTGGATCAACTACATAAAAATCAACTGTTCCGTCATAGGCATCAATAATCACCTTGACAGAGTTTCGAATATAGTTAAATCCTTTATTTGGATAAGTGTTAGAATAGGGAAGAGCGCTTGAGGTTGTGTAAGCATCAATAAACCACTTAAGACGACCATCATCAATTACTATATAAGGGTCGGCATCATAAGATAAAAATGGTGCCAGCTTTTGAACCCGATCATTTATATTGCGGTATACCAGCAATTTGCTCTCAGGTGTCACCTGATTAGCCAGATAAAAGCGTGGGTTTGCATGGCGAAGAGACAGCATCAGCTTATTAAAAGGTGTAAAAGTAATTCCGGTTTTGCCTTGATAAAAATTTTCAACATTTGCACTTCCCAGGGGATAATCAAATTCTTTTACCGAAGTATTGGCGACAATCCAGTCATTGGTTAGTTCGCCATAATAAATTCTTGGTTCAGACATTTTAAATTCTGAAAACTCACTGACGGGAGGGACATTCTTAATAGCAAAGGAAGGTAATCCCTCAGGGGTAACTGCATTGGCAAATGAAGCGGATGCCCCGTAACCATGCGTATATTTAAAACGCATATTCACAAATCCTTTAGCTGATTCATCTAAATCAGGAGTTGAGAGTTCTCGCGGCGCAATCATTACTTGTCGATATTCTCCGTTAACAGTATAGCGATCGACATCTATGTCATTAAACTTATAATAGTGACGTATGCCCTGTTTCTGATTATAAGTTTGTAACATAGGCCTAGGATCGTTAAGCCGGATATTGTTAAGGGTCGCTTGCTCTGCCTCTAAAGCACTGATTGTAATGGGAGTGTTTCCCGGATAGTCGATTTCTGTGATTTCGTTCAAGCCATAACCAAAGCGTGTTAATTCAATTTCATGTTGAATATATGGTTGCTCTTTGGCTAGCTCATTAGGTAAGACAATAAACGATTGAATGAGTGAAGGTATAATACCAT
>CAYWSF010000327.1:0-2177 GCA_964460725.1 uncultured Desulfosporosinus sp. | reverse complement strand
TGATCGTTAATAACCCTTATCTGGACACCGGCAGGGTAATGCTCAGCCCGGACTGGCTTAGCCCGCAGGATGTATTAGAGCACGGATATTTAAACCACTTAGTATCCGAGGCAGTGAGATTGGGAATTCCGGCGGTGAAAGCCATTCAAATGGTAACGATAAATCCCGCTGTTTATTTAGGTTTGGATAAAGACATCGGCGGTATTGCACCAGGTCGCTGGGCAGATATGTTTTTAGCGAAAAAACTTGATAGCCTCTTGCCGGAGACTGTTTGGGTCGGAGGTAAAGCAGTCGCTCATCAGGGTGAACTAACCGTTGAAATTCCCAAGTTTCCTGAAGTTGGACTCCAGGACTGGAGAAAAGGGAGGGCGCCCCGCATTCCTGTCAAGCCGGAGGATTTCTTTATCCCGTCCACGGGAGTTGCGGCGGAAATACCGGTTATTAAGATGGTTAACAAGACAATTACTAAACCGGTGAATCTTACTCTGCCGGTTAAGGAGGGACAGATTGATATCCAGGGCAGTCCTGAACTTTTGAAAATAGCTATGTGGTCACCGGACAGGAATGCTTGGGTGACCGGCATTCTTACCGGCTTCGGAGCGGCAGTGGGGGGAGTCGTCAGCACTATTGCGTTTGATACGCATTACCCGCTTGTGATGGGCAACAATGAGCAGGACATGGCTCAGGCGGCTAATTGCGTGCTGGAAGCGGGTGGCGGGATAGCAATCGTTGACGCCGGTCAACTAGTGGGTATTGTACCGATGCAAACCGGCGGGATTTTTTCGAATGCTGATTTAGAAGAGGTCGCTTCGGGCATGATCAAGCTTAATACCTACTTGCAAAGAAAAGGTTGTCCTTGGGATGATCCGCTTAGCGGGATGTACTTTTTAGGCTTTACCGGTTTACCGTTCGTGCGCATCACCCAAAAGGGCATTGTTGACATTACTCAGAAAAAAGTAATTTTCTGAGGGGATAATATACCATTCTCTCGTAGGATACCCCCGTCCCTTAGGATACCATCGTCCCTTAGGATACACCCGTCTCTTAGAATACCATCGTCCCTTAGGATACACCCGTCTCTTAGAATACCATCGTCTCTTAGGATAACACCCGTCTCTTAGAATACCATCGTCTCTTAGGATACCCCGTTTCCCAGCGAAAGCGCAGGCGGGCGGGGCTTTATAGCAGGCATCTGTGCAACTACAGCATGCGTCTATGCAATACAATTAAGCGTCTGTGCAACTTCAGTTTGCCTCGCTTTAATCCTTGTGTTATCCTTGTGTTAAGATAGGAAAAAAACAGGGGGCTAAAGGGTTGTTGATTTGGGTTACGATGTTCGGGGTCTGGGCTATTGACCGCTTATTAAAGTTTATGGTTCAAACAAACTTTTCTCCGGGCGAATCGCTGGTCGTCATTCCGGAAGTGTTTCATCTCACGTATGTTCTCAATCCAGGCGCGGCGTTTGGCCTGTTGGCCGGTCAGACCTGGATTTTTGTTATTACTGCCCTTTTTGTTCTGGGTGGAGTAATATATTGTCAGTTTTATATTCCGCGCAGCGAAAGATTATCACGTCTGGCAATTGGAATGATTGGCGGTGGGGCACTTGGCAATCTGTATGACCGCCTTGTATACGGAAAAGTGGTAGATTTTTTGGATTTCCAAATTTGGCCGTATGTTTTCAACTTTGCAGATAGTATGATTGTGATAGCAGTGGGCTTACTCATGTTGCTCTTTTATCGGGAATACAAGACCGAGGGCAAAAGCAAAACCGGGAGATAATTCATATTTATTATCCCCGTTGTTGTGTTGCAAAGCCTGCATGAAGCAACTGCCACTGCTTATGTAATTTTCATTGTAAAAAATTGTTTATTTACGTTAATAACAAGTATTATTTTTTAATAAGGCAGGATTCTGCTGCAAAAAGCATAATTTAGCGATCTTGCACGACATATTTAATGGCCATCTATGGCTTCCTATACTATATGTAGCCCTTAATTATGTAAAATTGTGGTTCTGTAGCAGAATCATTATGAAATCAAATTACGGGAGTTAGCTTGTGGAAAAAGTACGCAATGAACCTGATTTTAAAGACTTTCAATCTAACGAGGAAGTATTAGACAAAGAAGTATTAGACGAGGAAAAACTGTTATCAGGTACTGCACAATCGATTGAACGGA
>CAYWSF010000326.1:0-2180 GCA_964460725.1 uncultured Desulfosporosinus sp. | reverse complement strand
AGCCCAACTATATCAAAACTTGGCAGACCGTTCGCCACGTCAACTTCCACGCGTATTAAGTGTGCTTGTAATCCAAGGACCGTCATTCCAAAAACCGCAGCGAACATCCTATCTTCCTCCTTTATGATTATGTAGAATGTTCGCTATAATTTTCCATATCCCTGCCATATTAATCAAAATATGTTTTATTTAACACCCGGTTGAATACAAAAATAGTATCTGCACATCCTTCATTTGTTACAGTTCACTGGGTATGCACCACAATTTTTGAAGAATAGTTACTTAAGATTAATTATATTAGTGCAAGTTGACGCAAATTTCCTGCATGATACACTTAATAAAGGACGGTGCCGGCAAACGTATCTGCCAGGGTGTATCTTGGCACTATATGTGGGTACTAACAGAGAAATACCGGTTGGCAATACGAAAAGAAAGGATTAGTGGGCTTAGTGCCCGCCGCCGCTCTCCTCCCCACGTCTAAAGACGGGACTTCCTGCGGCGTTTCGGTGAAATTATGGATTTGTTTGATTATAACGCCAACTTAAGTGTAAAAGCACCTTTAGCCGAACGGATGCGCCCCATGAACCTTGATGAATTACTTGGTCAACAACATATGATCGGCAAAGGACAGCTGCTCCGTAAACTTATCGAGTCGGATAATGTCCCATCGATGATCCTTCAAGGGCCACCCGGTACGGGCAAAACAAGTTTGGCCTTGATAATCAGTCATCTGACAAAGGCCGAATTCATCAAACTAAATGCGGTGTCCCTAACCGTTAGTGAGTTAAGGTCTATAATTCAGAGCGCAAAAGACAATCTGAAATTTTACGGGAGAAAAACAATGGTCTTCATTGATGAGATTCATGCCATGAAATCCAACGTTCAGATGACTCTATTACCCGTCGTAGAAAATGGCACTTTTATACTCATCGGCGCTACAACAGAAAGTGTAGCCCATGAAATCATCCCGCCTCTCTCTTCACGTTGTAAGATCTATAACTTACGCTCATTAACTAAATCAGATATAATCAGTCAACTAAAATTTACCCTCAGTGACCGGGAAAGAGGTTTTGGTGAAAAGGGTCTGTCCATCAATCAGGATGCTTTAGAATATCTGGCCGATATTTGTAATGGGGACATACGAAGTGCCTTAAATTCATTAGAGGCTGCGGCTCTCACTGCTGACACAGGCGCAAAGCTCGACCTGGAAATCGTCCAACAAGCTTGTCAATTACGCTTAAACGGGATCACCACTACCGATTCCTATGATCTAATTTCGGCATTTATCAAATCCATGCGCGCCGGACATTCAGACGGTGCTCTCTACTGGCTTGCTAGGATGTTGCATTCAGGGATTGATCCCCTGTTTATCGCACGCAGAATTGTGATTCAGTCTGCAGAAGACGTCGGTTTGGCTAATCCACACGCTTTGCAAATAGCCATATCCGCGAAAGAAGCAGTGCAGTTTATCGGAATGCCGGAAGCTCGCATCCCCTTAGCCGAAGCAGTTATCTACATTTGTGAAAGTCCAAAATCCAATTCGGCAGCAAAAGCCATTGATAATGCTTTGAATTTAGTACGAAAAACAAAAGCTTTTGGCGTACCCAATCAATTAAAAAACAGTACCGGCTTGTACGTAAATCCCATCGATAATCCTCAGAGTAAATTAGAATATCTGCCCCGCGAATTGAAGGATACCAAATTATATCATCCACAATATTCCGGCGTTGAACAAAAAATTTATACAAAACATCATTGTAAGTAAATTCAAGAAAGTAAAATAAAGAAAGCAATGCCCTAATATGTCTGGACATTGCTTTTTCAAATTATTATAGAAATTCACTTGGAATGACGAACTGCAGCACATTTCAGAAATATCCTATGTCTGGATCAAACATTCCTTGATCAAACATCCCTCTAGGAATTAGAGATGGGATTTAATCATATTAACCAGATCCGGTTTTCCGCGGAAGCCGATCACTTTGTCGGCCATCTTGCCCCCTTTAAAAATCCCAATAGTAGGTATACTCATAATTTGATATTGCTGGGCTATTGCAGTGTTTTCGTCGACGTTAAGTTTCCCAATTACCATTTGATTGGCATATTCCCCGGCAAGTTCTTCGATAACAGGAGCTACCATGCGGCATGGACCACACCATGGAGCCCAAAAATCTACCAAC
>CAYWSF010000325.1:0-2181 GCA_964460725.1 uncultured Desulfosporosinus sp. | reverse complement strand
GATCGCTGTCAGACTGAATATGGCACCCAAAGCAAAGGACCAGTGCAGACAGTTGAACAAGAAATTATAGGGTTCCTGCTGCGGCCAATCAAGTTGAATCCTGATCATTGTCACGATGGCAAACGCCAGCGCGCAGGCAATCGCAGCAGGGAAGGTTTGAAAAGCATTAGCGGCACCTTTTAGAATTTGCGATATCGACCGAATAAAACTATTCATCACAACGCTCCTCCTAAACTATGCAACATCTATTCCTCTTTGACGCGGAATAAGGCATTAAATACGGCTGCCGCAAGTAGTGCCCCAATAAGAGGAGCAACAATAAATACCCAAACCTGAGACAGTGCTTCGCCGCCTGCAAAAACTGCAGGAGCAAGGCTTCGCGCCGGATTGACCGATGTCCCGGTCAAGGGTATACCAATAATATGCACAAATGTAAGTGTAAGTCCAATTACAAGTCCCCCCATATGGGAGGTTTTTATACTTGATGTAACACCAAGGATTGTCATCACAAAGACAAATGTAAGAACCACCTCAATAACAATTGCTCCAGTCATATTTAGGCCCACGGCGCTTAATTCTCCATAGCCATTTGCTCCAAAACCGGCTAATGTTCCGGCATTGGACACTATAAAAGCAAGGAGGGCGCTGCCTGCAAAAGCACCGATAATTTGTGCTATCACATATCCTATAAAATCCTTGACGCTCATTTTACCTGAAATCAGTACAGCCAGAGAAACAGCGGGATTAACATGGCAGCCCGAGATATGCCCGATAGCATAAGCTGCCGCAACAATCGCAAGCCCAAAAGCAAGTGCAATAGCAACAACACCAAGAAATCCTGCTTCTGTTCCACCTGTGTAGCCACCGCAAACCACTGCCGTTCCGCATCCGAAGAAGACCAATACAAAAGTACCGAAAAGTTCTGCCAGATATTTATTCATCATAAAACCTCCTGCATATTTTTCTAAGCACTTTATATATATGACCAATATTTTACAATATTATATCGGAATTAATAATCCGTACTGACTAAATCCTTACTAAATAACACCTTCTTATTTTCCATGATAATTTGTATTGACGAAGACGTAAAAAGATAAACGTTTTTACCCGATTGTTGACTGTGACCATCTAAAGCATAAGTGGCGCCACAAACAAAATCTATTATCCTCCGGGATATTTCCGGCTGAGTGTTCTCCAAATTAAGGATTACTTGTCTGTTGTTTTTTAGATGATCAACAATTGTTTGAACTTCATTAAACCTTTCCGGTGACAATACCACTATTTTTGAAACCCGAGCAGAAGAGTTGCTTGCTGCTTTTACTCTTGATTTAACCTCTTTCTTTGGTTGTTCTGTTATTTCTTCATATTCATCGTCGAATTCATCCTCGAACCCGAACCATTGGGAAATCTTATCCGTAATAGCCATAACTCATCCCCCTTATTTTTGAATAAACAGACAATTTCATAAACAGACAATGTAAACCTTGAACGTTCATACTTATTTTGAAAAAGAATACAAACATCATCAAATAGCAATTATTACAAAATGAAGCCGGTCTACTACTTTTTAAGCTCGGATGTACAATGGGGACACCGTGTCGCAGCTAACGGTATTTCCGTAAAACAATATCTACATTCTTTAGTAGGAGCGGCAACTTCTTCGGCTGCTTCTTCCTTTTTCTTAAAACGATTGATTTGCCTGATTACGATGAAGATACTGAAGGCAATAATCAGAAAATCGATAATATTATTTATAAAAAGACCATAATTTAAGGTAGCTACTCCTGCCTCTTTTGCTGCATCTATGGTATTGAATTGCCCCTCTCCAAGAACGATGAATAAATTGGAAAACTCGACCTTTCCCAGTAAGAGTCCCACTAACGGCATAATCACGTCATTGACGAGAGATGTGATGATCTTGCCGAAAGCTCCGCCAATTATAACACCGATAGCTAAGTCAATCATATTTCCTTTTACGGCAAATTCTTTGAATTCTTTCCACATCATGTATCATTCCTTTTAAAATTTTTCACTTTCTCCACCCGGTGGTCCTAGATAAACTGAAGGTAATAACCTCACTGTGGAAATTCGTTGCTACCTAAACCGTGTCTAGTTCTCATCTAGATTCTTCTCAGCTTGATGGATCGGTATTACATTATCCGCTTGAGCAACTTCATC
>CAYWSF010000324.1:0-2183 GCA_964460725.1 uncultured Desulfosporosinus sp. | reverse complement strand
CCCTAAGAGGTGATCATGTGCGAGTTCGTTTGGGGGATGTTCGGGATTGGCCTTTTATGTATGCCCTCGGAAAACAGGGAATTACGCATAGCATTTCGCCATGGCGTAAACAGTCGCTGGAGGAAACCCTTGATTACAGAGAAAGTATTCTCAGCGGGTTTTGGCAATGGATCCAAGAATCCGGCTCTACCGTCTTTATTGCTGAGACTGCGGTTAAGGACGGCAAATTCGCTTTAAAAGCCAGAAAAGTCCAGGCAATTGGCTATTTGGTGTTACAGACTTCTTCCAAGGAAGAGTTAACGGGTGTTTCACAAGGGTGGATCGTGGATTTTGTTGTACTTCCCAAGTTGAGGGGTAAAGGAGTAGGGAGGGAGTTGCTGAAAGCGGCTGAAGAACATTGTTGTAAGCAAGGAATTCCCTATCTTGGCTTAGCTGTCAGCAGTCATAATTTGAGAGCACTCCATCTTTACGAACGGTTCGGATTTGTAGAGGAACGCAAGCTTATGTTCAAACAAGTGGAAAAGTTGGAGTGAAAAATACCTTGCTTGCACCGAAGTTTCCCGTCATGAGTGAAGCATGCCTGTGTTTTATAATGTTTCTTTTAAAATTGACACTATAGGGCTCTTACTCAAACACGAAAGGCAAATGCCTTATTATGGCAACCGCGCAACTCGAAAGCGTTGATTTGACTGGATACCATATTTAACGCATGCGTCAAAAACTCGTATTTGAGTAAGGGCCCACAATAGTCTCAGCGCAGGATATTGGAATATTAGGAGGTGCTTTGTGGAACAGAAGGAGCTAAAAGCGTTAGTTAAATCCGTGCTGGCGTGGAGTATTCAAGGGTCGCAGGGTTTTGACGGCTATATTATTGTTCGGGCACAGTCGCGCAGGGAATGGAGCATACATTTAAGCAAGGGACGGTTGGAACGGGTATCGACCGGTGCGGACAGCGGCTTCGGCGTGCAGGCCTTTACGAAGGAAGGGGCATCGGGTTTTGCTGCTTCCGATGTTTTAACTGAAGAATCCGGCCGGAAACTGGTTGCAAAGGCGATCCAATTAGCCCGCAGAAATGAAGCCATTGGCACAAAGTTAAACCGGATGATTTGGGGAGCCCCTCAGCTTCAGGCTGAGGAAGTGAATCCGGCCGAAAAGATTTTTGGCGAGATTCCGCTGTCTGAACTTGAGAAAATGGTGACCACTTTACATACTCATTTACAGGAGGCCTGCCGGGAAGCGGTTTGGCAAACGAGTTATCGTCAGGCAGAAGATAACTGGTGTATCGGGCGTTCAGATGGAACCTTGGTATCTTTTGTTATTCCCAGGGCGGTACTGATGCATCAAGGAACGGTACGGGTTCAGGGCAGAGCGCAGAGTACTCTGATCCACCGCAGTGGGATGGATGCCGGTCTGCTTTTTGCGGAATTGGCAGATTATGTGCTGGAAAGAAAGGCACTGGGCCGGGCTGAATTTGCTGTCGCCGTATGCGGTGCCCCTCAGCTGCCGGGCGGTCATTATCCCCTGATTATCGATTATGGTCTGGCAAAGGGATTAGCCCATGAGGCTTTTGGACATGCGGTCGAGTCGGATCATATGAATGAATCGGTACTGGGTGAAGCCGGAAAGCTGCGTAAGGGCTTGCGGGTAGCCGGACCGGGCGTCGATATTATTGATGGGCCGCTCTTGGGGGATTGGGCGTATCAGCCCTATTCCGCCAATGGACTGCGCAGACAAACCGTGACGATTGTGCGCAACGGGGTTTTGGAAGCCGGACTGGGGGATATCTTTTCCGCGGAAGAAGCCGGTATGCCGGTCGCCGGAGCCGGTAGGGCGGAAAGTTATGAACATGTTCCGCTGCCCCGAATGAGCAATATTCGGTTGTCAGTTGAGCGGGTGTTTTCTTTCCCTCCCAGGGAGCTTTTGATGGATGAGGTAAAGGCCGTGCGGGATACTCTTCTGCAACATGGTGAGCTGAAGGAGGGGGAAAAGAATTTGCTTTTGCTGGGGTATCGCGGCGGTCAGGTTAACCCGAAGACGGGAGATTTTGTCTTTCAATGTGATGGAATTATTGATGTTGCTGACCCGGCGCTGCCAATTTATCAACCCTCGATTTTTAGCGGAAAAATCCTTTCCGCGCTGCAAGCAATTCGCGGCGGGCTTGGCGAAGGGTGTTATGATGCCAT
>CAYWSF010000323.1:0-2195 GCA_964460725.1 uncultured Desulfosporosinus sp. | reverse complement strand
CCGGGACACGCTGACTATGTAAAAAACATGATTACCGGTGCTGCACAAATGGACGGCGCGATCCTGGTTGTTTCCGCAGCAGACGGCCCGATGCCTCAAACGCGTGAACACATTCTTTTGGCTCGTCAGGTTGGTGTTCCCAATATTATTGTCTTTTTGAACAAAAAAGACATGGTTGACGACGATGAGTTAATCGAACTGGTTGAAATGGAAGTTCGTGAACTCCTGTCAGACTATGAGTTTGACGGCGATAATATTCCCATCGTTGCCGGTTCGGCGCTCAAAGCATTGCAATGTGGCTGCGGTTCACGCGACTGCGAATGGTGCGGGGATATTTGGAAGTTAATGGATGAAGTTGATGCCTACATTCCCACTCCCGAGCGCAGCACAGATAAGCCTTTTTTGATGCCTGTGGAGGACGTCTTTACGATTACCGGTCGGGGTACGGTTGCTACCGGTCGTGTGGAACGCGGTATGGTTAAGATCGGCGATGAAGTAGAAATCGTGGGTCTGACAGATTCGTCGCGTAAAGTCGTTGTCACTGGAGTTGAAATGTTCCGTAAAACTTTGGACCAGGCCCAAGCCGGGGATAATATCGGTGCGCTCCTGCGCGGTGTTGAACGTAAAGACATCGAGCGTGGACAAGTTCTGGCAAAAGTAGGATCCATCAAACCTTATACAAAATTCTCCGGTCAGGTTTATATCTTAACTAAAGAAGAGGGCGGCAGACATACGCCGTTTTTCAATAACTATCGTCCGCAATTTTACTTCCGCACTACGGACGTAACCGGAGTTATCCAGCTTCCGGAGGGCGTCGAAATGGTTATGCCGGGAGACCATGTGACGATTGAAGTTGAACTGATCACCCCAATTGCTATGGAAGAAGGACTGCGTTTTGCTATTCGTGAGGGTGGCCGCACCGTAGGATCGGGTGTTGTTTCTCAAATTAAATCTTAGTCGTGAGCTTTAAGGATTGCGAAGAGAGGGAGAAATACTTCCTCTCTTCGCGCTGAGAAGGATGATAATGAGCATTTGATTGCTGATTTATGTAAGGACGTAAAAGGTTGCTGGACAGGTGACTCCGCTTGCACCAGGGAATTTTTACGCTTGAAACCCGTGTAACGGGGAAAAATGAGGAGGTAATTATTACTTATGAGCCAAAAAATCAGGATACGCCTTAAGGCTTTTGACCACAAAAATCTTGACCAATCTGCCGAACGGATTGTAGATACTGCCAAGCGGACCGGTGCACAGGTCAGCGGACCGATTCCCCTGCCTACGGAGAAAAGTGTTTATACAATTTTACGCTCTCCTCATGTTAATAAGGATTCTCGCGAACAGTTTGAGATGCGTACGCATAAGCGCTTGATCGATATTCTGGAGCCTACGCAAAAAACCGTGGATGCGCTGATGCGTTTAGATTTACCGGCCGGAGTGGACATAGAAATTAAGTTGTAATTCGTATGAAAATATCTAAAATTTTGAGATTTTATAGTAGATATACTTGTTATTCTGTGATATACTGTTCAAGTGCTTTGCAGCGAGAGACGCCCGGTAGCGTGGAGTAGTTGCGCCGGGTTCGCATCACAGAAATAATATAACGCTCTTGTGCTCCGGAATGCATGTTCCGGCGCACTTCAAAGTGTTTAGGAGGTGGCATTCGTGTCCAAAGGGATATTAGGTAAAAAAATCGGTATGACTCAAATTTTCACACCAGAAGGACGAGTAGTTCCGGTTACAGTTGTCGAAGCGGGCCCTTGCCCGGTGATTCAGAAGAAAACTGTAGCGACTGATGGCTACAACGCTATTCAAATTGGATTCTCAGTGCTTCGTGAAGGACTATGTAATAAGCCGCGCCGAGGGCATTTCCAAAAGGCCTCTCTGAAACCGCTGCGCTATGTGCGAGAGTTTCGGATCAATGATGTGGATAGTTATGAAGTCGGTCAGGAACTAAAAGCAGACTTATTTGCAGTCGGTGATAAGGTTGATGTTAGCGGTACTTCTAAAGGAAAAGGCTTCACAGGGATGATTAAGCGTCATAAGGCTAATCGCGGACCGATGTCTCATGGTTCAAAGTATCATCATCGTTCAGGTTCTTTGGGCGCGAAGGGACCGGCTCGGGTATTTAAAGGCCGTGAGCTGCCGGGACATATGGGCGGTGAACGGGTTACGATACAAAACCTGGAAGTTGTACG
>CAYWSF010000322.1:0-2212 GCA_964460725.1 uncultured Desulfosporosinus sp. | reverse complement strand
TCTACACGATTATGCTAAAGACCTAACTGCGGACCAGTTACTGCTCATTGCCGAGGATAATAGGCTCATAGATAATGACGTTGAACGTCAAGCACCGGATCTTTTGCATGCTCCGGTAGGAGCGTTGCTTTTGGAAAAGGAACTGGGGATAAAGGATAGCGAGATATCGGAGGCAGTGAGGGCACACACATTAGGTTCAGTGAACATGAGCATACTAGATAAGATTATATTCTTGGCAGATATGATAGAACCAGACCGAAATGCCTATCCTGATCTCGATCGTCTACGTCAGTTATCCGCCTGGGATCTGGATGGGGCCATGCTGCTGGGGTTGGAATCTACCATCAGATACTGCCTAAATTCCCGGATGGTCCTGCATCCTCGCACGGTTACGGTAAGAAATATATTTTTGCAGAAAGTTGTCAAGTCATAATCCCTTAGACCGCTATGTGAGGCATGATATAATAAGGGATAAGTGATTATAGTAAATATTAAATATACTTAGGAGGGCTCTTTTTGATCAAAGTAGATAAACTGGTACAAATGATTGCCGATGCGGCTCTGGAAGAACAGGCAATTGACCTGGTCATACTGGATGTGAATGAAAAAACGATTATTGCTGATTATTTCGTAATTTGTAGTGGTCGGAATTTAGTCCACATTCGGAGTATTGCTGAAAATGTGGAGAACTTTTTGGGGAAAGTAGGAGTTAACGTGTTGCGCAAGGAGGGCCATCAGGACGGTACATGGGTAGTACTGGATTATGGGTCGACCATATTGCATGTATTCCGCCAGGAAGAAAGAGATTACTACAAGCTGGAAAATCTTTGGGCAGATGCTCGGAAAGTGGCCATAGATAATCAGGAATAAACTTTAAGTAAGTTTTGTTTATATAAAAGCATTGAGGAGATAATTTGAATGATAAGTGTTACCAAGCTTCTATTTGAGACTGAATACTTTGGCGACTCATTGCGTTACAGCCAGGATTCCAGAGGAGCACTCAATGGTGTCACCAGCAGTGCAGGTCCGGTTGTCGTATGGAATTCCACCAGGACTTGTAATCTTCGTTGTCGTCACTGCTATATGGATTCAGACGCGCAAAAATATAAAGACGAATTGACGACGGCTGAGGCCAAGAAGTTTATCGATGATTTGGTTGAATTCCGGGTTCCAGTACTCTTATTTTCCGGTGGGGAACCCCTTATGCGTCCAGACTTCTTTGAACTGGCATCTTATGCCGCAGCCAGGGGTATTCGTCCTACGTTATCAACCAACGGAACATTGATTACGCCAGCAGTAGCAAAGCGTATTAAAGAGATAGGTGTAGGTTATGTAGGTATATCATTGGATGGATTGCGGGAGACAAATGATATATTCCGGGGTAAGGCAGGTGCCTTTCAAGCTGCGATGGAAGGGATTCAAAACTGTGTAGCCGTAGGTCAACGAGTAGGGCTTAGGTTTACTATTAACCATCACAATCTGCAAGAGTTAGACAATATTTTTGATTTTATCGAGGCTGAAAATATTGACCGTGTTTGTTTTTACCATTTAGTTTATTCTGGCCGGGGTAATCAAATGATCGATGAAGACGTATCGAATGAGCAATCGCGGCAGGCGATGGATACCATTATTCGACGGGCGCAGGATTTTGAAGAACGCGGCATACCCAAAGAAATTCTTACGGTAGATAATCACTGCGACGGAGTATACCTCTACTTGAAGACCCTTAGGGAAAATCCGGAACATGCTGAAAGAATGAAAGCGCTTATCTCCCTCAATAGAGGAAACCGTTCTGGGATTGCTTTTGGTGAGGTCGACCCACAAGGGTTTGTTCATCCTGACCAGTTTACCCAACATCATACCTTTGGTAATGTACGCGAACGAAAATTCGGGGACATCTGGACAGACATCAGCAATCCCCTTATGGCTGGTTTGAAAGATCGCAAAAACTTGCTTAAAGGCAGATGTGGAGTCTGTAAGTATGTGGATATATGTAATGGCAACTTCCGGACGAGGGCTGAAGCGACGACTGGAGATTTCTGGGAGTCTGATCCTGCATGCTACCTTACTGATGAAGAAATTGGAATATAGAATAAATCTCTGAAAGCAGAAGACATTTTTTAGCCTTTATTAATTATTCGATTTTTTTCCCAGAGAAGCATTTCTCTTTTGGTATCTACTCCTCCTGGAGCACTGAACCCACCCAGACTGT
>CAYWSF010000321.1:0-2221 GCA_964460725.1 uncultured Desulfosporosinus sp. | reverse complement strand
CACCGTTTCATATGGCCTTGATCACAGCCGGTATTGCAAACCAGGGAGTGATTATGACACCGCACCTTGTGGAACGTGTCCTGGATCCCACCCAGATGGTAATATTTGAGCAAACCCCCGAACCTTGGCTAACAGCGCTTTCAAAAGAAGAAGCGGCTCAAATCAGCAGTGCAATGATAACCGCTGTGACTGACGGGACAGCCTCTCCGGGGGCCTTGCCAAACGTTCAGGTCGCGGCTAAAACCGGGTCGGCCGAACCGGGAGGGGATGTCGCAACGCATGGCTGGTATATTGCTTTTGCCCCGGCTGAGGCCCCACGGATCGCCGTAGCCGTTATGGTGGAACATGGCGGGACCGGTGGGGAAGCAGCTGCGCCAATTGCACGACAGGTCATGCGAGAAGCATTGAGTCAGAAAGTAGGTGACAGATAGTGGGTAAAACCTTTGGAGGACGATATGAGGTCTTGGAGCAAATCGGCGCCGGTGGTATGGCAATAGTATATAAAGCCAAGGACCTTCTGCTTAATCGTGTTGTAACGATAAAGGTGCTACGGGAGCAATTCAGCTCGGATGAAGAATTTATTCGCCGTTTTCGGCGGGAGGCGCAATCTGCGGCCAGCTTGTCACACCCCAATATTGTTTCAGTTTATGATGTGGGCAAAGAAGGTGATATTGAGTATATTGTCATGGAATACGTAGAAGGCCGCAATCTCAAAGAAATCATTCGCGAGTATGCGCCGCTTACTACAGAACAATCAATTAACCTCGGACGACAAATTACTGAGGCCATCCAAAACGCCCATGAAAACCATATTATTCATCGGGATATTAAACCGCACAACATCCTGGTGACGGCGGACGGACATGCCAAGGTCACGGATTTTGGAATTGCGCGGGCCGTATCCTCTGCCACGGTAACCCATACCGGCGATATAGTAGGTTCTGTTCATTATTTGTCTCCCGAACAAGCCAAAGGATTACAAATTAACGAGCAATCCGATATTTACTCTTTGGGGATTATTCTCTACGAATTGGTGACAGGTAAAGTCCCGTATGAAGGAGAAACCCCGATCACCGTCGTACTTAAGCACATGAATGATCAGCCGGTATTGCCAAGTAAAATAAATCCCCGGATTGAAAAAGAATTCGAAGCTGTAATCATGCGGGCGATTGCTAAGACACCGGAAAAGCGCTACTTATCGGCAAAAGAGCTTTTGGCAGATCTCAACAACATCCAAGCGGGCCGACCGATTGCCAACGGGGAAATCCCTTTTGACGAGGATATGGAAGCAACTCAGACACATATTGGCATGGGCAAGAAGCTGGCACCGGTTCAGATAAAAGATGATTTTGCTAATAAAGACAAAGAATCTTCCCCACTAAAGAAAGGAAATAAAAAACGCTGGCAAATGATCGCCGGGGTACTGATCATCCTGCTTTTGGTTTCGTTAGGCGGCAGTTTTGCCTTTAAGAACTATATCGCCGGAGAATTAACAACTGTCCCCGATGTTGTCGGACAAACGGCATCTGAGGCAGAGCAAGCTATGAAACAGGCTAAATTAGGTATTGATTCGACTGCTTTAGCGTTCAGTTATGATTTTGAGAAGGGCGAAATAGTTTCTCAGGAACCGCAAGCGGGTGAAACCGTAAAAATTAATCGGATAATTAAAGTTGTGGTCAGCAAAGGGCCCGATGCAGCAAAATTTCCTAATCTAATGACCGGACAGATCTCAAAAGAGAATGCGGAGTACCTAATTCATAATGCCGGTTTTGATACTAATAATATAACCTATGACACCGGCTATAGTGATAATGTCGCTGAAGGTTTTGTGATGGCCCAGAATCCTTTGCCGGATGCCACTTGGTCAAAAAATGGAAAAATCAAATTAACAATCAGTAATGGTGCTGCGCGGAAAGCGATTTATATGCCAAATGTGATCGGCAAGACATCCACCGAAGCAAAAAAAGTGCTTGAGGTCGAAAACAAATTGACTGTGCGCATTGAATCAGAGAATTCAACTACTTCTTCTGAAGACGTAGTGACACGTACCATTCCTAACCCGGGAGAAGCCGTTCAACAGGGGGCAGAGGTTACGGTGTTTGTTTCGATCGGACCCGGGCCAATAGCCCAAGGTATTGATCTAAGGGCAATACCGGCTTCAGTTTTCGGCTGTATTGCAAAAATTAAAACAGAATGATGATTTTAACAAAATTTTCAATTA
>CAYWSF010000320.1:1592-2232 GCA_964460725.1 uncultured Desulfosporosinus sp. | reverse complement strand
TTTACACGGGTTCTTAATCAGCCTCGCCTCCTTACAGGGTTTGTAAATTTATAAATGTAGGTTGTTTTTATCCTACATACAGCATATAATATAAGTGAGGTGGCACGCCGGTTCGGCGCATGAATATAGCCGGTGGGAATCCGGCACGGTAAGGCCCAGCCAGCCGCTGTGAGAGGCATAGACGGCCTTATTCAACTAATCATTATAAGTGAGGTGGAAGTCGAGCGTCTACTCGACATAATTACGATGATGATAAAAACAAATTTGTTAGTACCCATGACGGATGCGAATCAAAACTTTTCAAAGGTTGTTCGTTTGGTCGATGAAGAAGGGCTTGCTGTTATTATGAAAAATAACAAGCCAAGATATGTTGTGGTTGACTTTAAAGAATATGATGAAATTCAAGCAATGCGTGAAGCAAGAATACGTAAAATAAACGAAACAGCAGACAAAATCCTGGCAGATAATATGGAGGCGTTTAAGGAGTTAGCAAAATGATATTTTTGACGGTAAATAGTCCCTACGTTTTAGTGAATAATGCGGGTGAAAAATTGATTACATCGAAGGAGGCAACGGAGGCTATAGATGCAGCCTTAGATGAAGGTTCCTTAGTTCTTGATTGGCGGGGAAGTAGACCGAA
>CAYWSF010000320.1:0-1582 GCA_964460725.1 uncultured Desulfosporosinus sp. | reverse complement strand
TACAGGTAACCGGAGGTCTTGACGGGTTGCGTGATAAAGGTTTACTTGAATCTGCTGTCAATAGTGCGTTTGCTTCATTTGATGATGTAGAGCGTTATCCGAGTATAGAAGAAAAGGCTGCAAGATATGCTTTTTCTATTACGAATAATCATGCATTTGTAGACGGAAACAAACGCATTGGCGTTTTTGTTATGCTAATGACGCTTTCGCTTAATGATGTTGAAATACATTATACGCAACCAGAGCTTATTAAACTAGGTCTGGTGATTGCAGATGGCAGTGTCGGATATGACTATATCTTACGATGGATATATGAGCATCGATAGGGTCTTCGACCAAAGATCGTAGGGAGGTTACCGTTTGGTAACCTCCCTTCATGTACAATTAAGACATCAACAAAGATGCGACAGAGAATTAAGCAGAAAAGGAGAGAAAATACAAATGAACAAACTATATTTTGCGTATGGTTCATGTATGGATTATGAGGGTCGGCTGAGCAAACAAGGTTACGGAGAGGACTTTGAGTTTCTGGGAATCGCTTGTCTGTCAGGCTATGAGTTTCGGATGAATAAGCTGGGGAGAGATGGCGTCCAAGTCTTCGCGAATATTCAGGCGGAGCCAACGAGTAGTGTCTATGGATATTTATATAGAATCACTAAGCGGGCGGAAGAATACTTGGATAGGCGGGAGGGATTTCCCGTTCACTATGCCAGAAGAAATGTGGTGGTTACTATGGTTAACCAAACTTACCCAGATGTTTTAGTGTATATCGCTCAACCGGCCTTTATCAGTGAAAACGTGCGCCAAGTGACAGGCAGTTATGCTTCCCAATTACGTCGTGGCAGCAAGTTGCTTCCAGAGCCTTATCGCACTGGTTTCCTGGAGGAAATCTCTAGTTGCAAGCTGGTTAAACCAAGTAGTGAACGTAGTCCTATCCGTAAAAATGGCTCTGGAAGGAAAAATAACCCACATCTTACAAGAACCGAAAAAATACTTTACCACTATCATGGCGCGAACACGGAGTTTATACGGCGTAATCCGGAGTTCTATAATTACCTCAGAGAAATGGCCTTATTTCTGGGCAATGACAATACCATTGTTGAGAAGGTTGGTGTAACTCCAGAGATGTTTCGGGTGCTGGTAAAGCTTGCAGAAATGGCAGCGCGGGATGAACTGGATCTGGGACATCAGATACCGCGGGGACTCTTAAAACTCTTACAGGACAGCTTGGTCCAAATGAAAATGAGCGAAGAAAATACTATTAAGATTGAAGAGGGGAATAGTGATAAATAAGCTTAGAAACTTGAAGCCTGTACTAATAGAGATAGCAAAACTTTTGTGAATTTAAGAATTTGCAATTTAAGGGTAGATGGTGCAACGAAGAATTAGTAGGATAGTTTGGAAGAGTGTAGAAATAAAACTTGGAGAAAAGGTAGGGCTTGAGGAGGATCATCATGACAGCGGATAAGAAACTGGTTAAGCTTTCTTACCAGATAGAAGAATGGTTAGATCGCGAAGGAACGATACCGTCTATAAGGTGGATCGAGATACCTTAAAAAGGCTGGATTTTCTTGAGGGAGAA
>CAYWSF010000319.1:0-2239 GCA_964460725.1 uncultured Desulfosporosinus sp. | reverse complement strand
GGCTCTGAATATTCTCAAAGAATTCAGTGATCTGCTCCCGGTTGTTCCCTTTCTGAGCATCTGTATCTGTCTGCTTGCTATTATCATTTTCGCAGCGATTAAATTCATTCCGAAAGAAAATTTCAATTGGCCAAAAAAGCTTGCCACTTTCATGCTATCCCTAACAATACTCCTCTTTTTTAACACAGGGGTAATTTCCCTGGAAAGGACGTTTTCCATTCATCTAATAAATTGGAGTCAAAAAATTAACTCTGAAGAAAATGGCGTGTTACTTGGTTTTATTCTCAATACCACTAGTCTATCGGTTGATGAACCGGCTGATTACGAACAAACAGTAATTAAAGAGATTCTTAACGATACAAAACCTACTTATGTTATTAACCCCAACTTTAAGCCAAATATTATATTTGTAATGAGTGAAGCTTTTTGGGATCCTACTTTGCTGTCGGAAGTCTCTTTTAGCAAAGACCCCATACCCTATTTTCGTTCTCTCCAAAAAGAGTACACCGGCGGGACAATGCTTGTTCCGGTGTATGGCGGCGGTACGGCCGATACCGAATTCGAAGTATTAACGGGATTAACAACACAATTTCTTCCCAAAGGTATAATGCCTTATGTGAAATATATTGATAAACCGATAGCGGCCTTGCCCAGTTTCTTAAAAAAGCAAGGGTATGAAACGACCGCTATTCACACTTATGATAACTGGTTTTATCGTCGCAACAAAGTCTATCAACATTTTGGCTTTGATAAGTTTATCAGCAAAGAATTTTTTGACCAACCGGAATACGGCGGTCCATATATTCGCGATACCGAACTTTCCAAACGAATCCTTGAAGAATTGAGTAGAACAGCCGATAAGCCTGATTTTATATATGCTACTTCCATGCAAGCCCATGGACCTTATTCATCAGTAGAAAACCCGAATAATGAAATTAAAATCAGTGGGGATTTATGTCCGGAATCCAAGGCTATATTAGAAAATTACACGCAAACAATATCCGATGTTGATCATTCACTAAAACTCTTGATCGAAGGATTAAAGCAGTCAGACGAACCTTCTATTGTAGTTTTCTTTGGGGACCATTTACCTATGCTTGGGTCAGACTTTAACGTCTATAAAGAAGCAAAATACATACACGATGGATTCGACCCCCAAGATTATCCAAGTTTATATGGTGTTCCCTTTGTCATCTGGAACAACTTTTCATTAAAAAAAGAAAATCTTCATTTATCTTCGAGCTTTCTTAGTTCTTATGTTTTAAAACTTGCTAAAAAATCAGGCAGTCCGGCGACCAACTACCTTTATACTCTTGCAAAAAACGGTTCCAGTATCATAAGCAATGCTCACTATCTACCGCCTGAGGAAATTTCTGAGCAGGAAATCAGCCGCTACCAACTACTTCAATATGATATTATGTTTGGCAACGAATATGCTTACCTCGAAAACCCTGATTACAAGCCCCAACCAAATACTGATTATGTTTTGGGTGACGGACGGCTGCTCATCTTAAGTGCCACTCCTCCTAATACATCAATTATTGAGATAAAAGGTGAAAATTTCCAACACGGCCATAAGGTGTATGTTAACGGCCGTGTTGTTCAAAACGATTTTAAAGATCCCACCTATATGACTGCCAGTCTGCCCAAGCGCTTAAAAGGCAGTTCCGGTCTTCTGGATATTCAGGTTAAGTTAACTGACAGCATGGGAAATGTAATTTCCGAATCCAATACCTTTCAAATCGAGTCTTCCTAAAACCTGAAGTATCTGTAAACTTGAGTATCTGTGAGCACAGAGATGTTGATGTATGAAACTATTTCCTTCATATTCACTGAGCTTTTCTCTTCTTCCACATTCGGTAAGCACCCCACCCCAGAGCTCCAACAAGCAGGTAAGGCAGCGCATAACCTATCCCAACAACCAGATAGTTAAGGGCATTCCAGGAACTGCTGAGGGTTTTCAACACGGCATCTTTGGTGGCTTGCCAAGTATTGCTCCAAGAGATCGGCTGCCAGGGGTTGTTCACTTTAAAATTTGGGCTTTGCAAAGTAACGATCTGCATTTTCACAGTGGAGTAATCCACCATATGATCCCAGAGTTTCAGTTTACCCTTAAGTTGTTCAATTTGCTGACGAATATTGCCCAGTGCATTTTCTACCTTAAGCACATCTTCAACATTTTTAGCTTGGTTTAAAATTTCCAGGTATCGTTTTTCCTCAGCCTCAAGCGTTTGAAGGC
>CAYWSF010000318.1:0-2252 GCA_964460725.1 uncultured Desulfosporosinus sp. | reverse complement strand
ACTAAGCGTTGGCAGAGTATAGCGTGGTTGCTAAAAGTCATGCCAAGTTGGCTTTATAACAAACCCTGATCTAATCGTCCTCGCCTCGCCGTTCCGTGCAAAGCTCGTCCATCCAGCCTTCGTCGTAGTCAGAGCCAGAGCCTTTATATGGCACGGCGCGCGGTTTGCCCATTTTATAAAGTTTGCACGATTTGGGTCCGTAGCAGAAACTCTCAAAACGGTACTTCTTGCTCACGCCCCAGTTATATTCAATCTCGACCGCAGACATCGTCGCCCAAGCGCATTGAAAGCACTTGCCTTTGTAACTGGCGGCACTCAGCATTCTTGCACCGCGCCGTTCGTAGGTTTCCATGTCGGGCGGTTCTATCAGATATGGCGGTGGCGTGGTTTCGGCTTGCTCGGCCTTCTTTGTGATTTTCAATCCTCCGGCACGGTAGTAGTCAGCATAATCGCTGACATCATACATCTTAGTCCACGCCGTTCCTTTTGCTTCATCACCAATACGGAAGACAAGTTTCTGCTGTTGCTTCTCCGAAATGGCAACCGAAAACCGGGCTTTTATTCCGTTTGCCTCGCCGTCGAGAAACAAATTGTATCCGCGATGATAGTGAGTGCGGTTATCGAGCCGGTACCGCCACACGGTCGTTCGCGGCTGAACCGACACTATCGTACCTTGCCATTCAATTTTCTCAGGTTTGTTAACCTTCATATCCGTTTCCTCACTTTCGGCTTATATCAGGTCATAGCTGTTCTCTCATGTTATCTATTATATCAATGGTTTGAAAGAAGTTATAACTCAAGGGCATGATGGCGCTCATCATTATGGCAAACAAATGTCGTATGTAAAATAATATTGTTAAAAAGGTAAGAGGGGGGTCTGCGCAAAATTGAGCAGGCCCCTTGCCAAGCTTTTCGAAGTGATTCATACTGCATTGGCATGTGGTTTATTGAATGACGCAGGAGCAGTAATCTTCACGCTGCCGAAAGAAGAAAATATTGGCAGGATTTAACGAAAATATGTAGAATTAGGAGTATTATGGTTATGCTTTGTTTTTTTTCCTTACTAAGTCCAATATTTAAATTATCGATTTCCAACACCCTTGCGATAAGAGTAAGCTCTCCATTAACCTTGCCTCCGTTTCACTACTCCCTTGTTGCCGGCGTCATATGAGACACATGACGCTAAGACTGATGATGGGCTACTCGTACAAATTAAAGCCACACAGGGAAAGTCGATCGGAATCTCCAGTGAACCGGATTTTCTTTTAGTTCTTAAGATCCTACCAACCGGCCAATGTAAGGAAGTGTACAATGGTCCTGGGAAACTTGCCTGGGACATTGCTGGGAAGATGCAAAAGAACGGACATCGACCTCTCAGCGTTTCCAAACTTAAAAAACTAATGGACTCTGTGCCTGCTGAACAACGGTTGCCGAAACTTAATCATGAGATGTAACCATTTCCTTTTGAAAGAAGCTGATGGGTTCGATCTCAGTGTTGTCGGGAATGATGAATCGCATGGTGAAAGGGAGCATGAAAAGTGTAAAAAAACGCACTCATTATGCGCTAAAAAGATTATCTGAAAGATAAGGCGGAACCGCCGCGTGCAGCGGATCATGATTTACTCGAGCAAGAAAGGGGGGAGGGAAAAGTGGGAAATAATAAGGACAGTTACATGAAAATTGAGTTATATATTATTTCATTATGGTTGCTTTTTTTATTAATATTATTTCTTACAGTAGATATCCCAATAAGTTTTGATAAGAATATTGAATTTATTGGCATTATGCCATTAATTAGACGTAATATTATTGCTATTATTGCTCTTCTATTGCTTGTTTATGGTTTTATCTTAACTAAGAAGTTTAAATATAAATGGAAGGGAGTAGTGCAGCCATCTGTTAATATTTTAAGTATTAAGAATGAAAACTACGAATATCTTACTTTCTTAACGACTTATATAATACCACTTGTATGTATAGACCTATCAAGTTTTAGATATATTATTGTTTTGACATTATTGCTTATCATTATTGGTTACATATTTATAAAAATGGATTTTTACTTAGGCAATCCAACATTAGCTGTAGAACGGCACTTTAACATCGGGCCAAACAGCAGATTAGAATTCCTATGAAACTTGGAAAACAGCACTTAATTATTCGATACAGCACAATATAACCGTGAAAACAGCACAATCATGCAGGTAAAGTAAGAATGACCATGATGCAAACACCATGGTCAGAGGATAGTC
>CAYWSF010000317.1:0-2257 GCA_964460725.1 uncultured Desulfosporosinus sp. | reverse complement strand
CACCTTTAGTATCCAGCACTAGAATCCAAGCATCCAAATCAGTAAGCTCTTTCCTAAGCGCATCAAAGGTCATTTTATAATTGGCTGTTACCAATACCGGGGCCTGCGGATCAGGATTCCCAATTTGATAAAGTCCCGGCTCTACTTTATAGTTCATGCGATTAATTCCCCAACGGGCTTTCCATGAACCTATAAAATCTTTAGTTGTTAATTTGCTTGTGGTTGGGGTAATCTTAATATCCCTGCTCATGGCGATGTCAAACATACATTATACCCCTTTTCCGTTAGGGTCCTTTCCCTTATTGTTACTTAAATCCTTCTTACAATTATTATTAATTTGTTCTTTTTCTCGATGCTACTGTATAATAACATCAAAAAATCCAAAGGGAAAGGCGTAATGACATGAATAATAACAATGAGTGATAATTATCGTTAAATCCTTTAGGGCGGTCGGACCGTTGACCGTTTAGGCCACGCAAAGCCCACTTGGATTGGATTTAAAGGATAGAAAGCTGTATAATTACAGGAGAGGTTCACTCGGTAATCGAAAACAAGATCATACATTGGATAGATAAAAGTATTGTAATTCATATATAACTGCTAGATGACCTTCTCAATAAAATCCCGGGTTGTTATCAACTCATTGGGACAAATTCAAACAGCCTGTTTGAGATAATGCCATTGTACTGCATTCTCTAAGACTGAAACTTGAAGAGTAAGTATAAGTAACACTAATTGAAAAACTATTAATGGAAGGTAAAAAATATATGTGGAGGGATCAATTAAATGGATGTTTTAAAAGCTTTAAAAGAACGTCACAGCACCAGGGCCTATCTGCCCAAGGCCGTGGACCATGAAACAATTATTAAAGTGTTAGAGGCGGCAAATTATGCACCTTCTTGGGCCAATACCCAGCCTTGGGAATTTTATGTTGCTGCCGGCGAGCCGTTACTACGCCTGCGTGAACAGTATGTGGCGAACTTTGATAAGGGTGTACCTCTTAATCCGGACATACCTGTTCCACAATCTTGGCCAGAGGAACATAAAAAAAGAACCCTTGAAATGGGGGCCGGTCGATTTGCCGTGATGGGAATCGATCGGAACGATGTTGAAGCTCGCAATGAAATTACCAAAAATAATTATCGATTATTTGATGCCCCAGTCGTGATTTTTCCATGTATGGATCGCGCCTTGACCCAGTGGTCACTCTTTGATATGGGAGCCGTTTCTCAGAGCCTGATGATTGCTGCTCAGCATTACGGACTCAATACCATTCCAGCAATTATGTTAGCCGCTTATCCGGAGATCATTCGCCAGGAGCTTAATATACCAAACCATCTCAATATTGTAATCTGGATCGCGCTCGGCTACGGTGATTCTGACAGCATTCAGAACAAGTATGTGACCACCCGCCGCCCGGTTGATGAGTTTGTTAAGATTATCGGCAAATAATGATCTTCCGAAAGAAAACGAAAATACAGGCGTACAGCAGACATCTCCAGTCTGTTGTACGCCTGTATTTTTAGATAGGGGAGTCAGAACGGCATGGTTATTTATCCGTTGGAATTAGATGCATTCCAATATCAAGGTATTTTTTAGCGAGATCGATGTATAGTTGCTTTGCATAAGTCCATAATTCTGTATCCTTTTCTTTTATATCGCGAACTTTATCGGCCGGATTTCCTGCAACGACGATTTTTTCAGGAACTACCTGATCCATTTTAACAACCGCTCCCTCTGCCACTATAGTTTTTGTTCCAATTACTGAATGCAGACTAGTAACTGAACCCATGCCCAATACAGCTAAATCGCCAACTTCAGCAGCATGGACTAAAGCTCCATGGCCAATGGTTACTTTTTTTCCAATTTTACAGGTTCCCTTTGGTGGCGCGTGCACTATCACTCCTTCTTCAACAGCAGTCCCGGAACCTATTTCAATCCTCCCGTAATCACCACGCAAAATTACACCATGACCAATATAACAGTTATCTTCTATCTTCACGTCTCCAATTACTATTGCCTGCTCACTGACATAAGTATCTTTGCCAATCTCAGGCTGCTTCCCGTCAAATGAATAAAGCAATCTTTTCGCCTCGCTTTTAAATAGCAGAAGTAGCCAGGGCGTTCTCCTTGTTCATATCTAGATCCCCCCAACATCCTGCTTCTACGGACATTTTCGGTTTGTGTCAGTATTTCCAATTAATCAAGCTTGTTAACAGCATTAGACACCGTATTAAGGGAAAGTCCTAATGCCATA
>CAYWSF010000316.1:0-2258 GCA_964460725.1 uncultured Desulfosporosinus sp. | reverse complement strand
CCGGTCAGCGGCGGGGTCCTGGACTTACACAAGTTTGCAGAACTTGGTGACAACGGAGTTCTTTGTCTGATGTCGGACAGCACAAATGTGGAACGCCCTGGTTTCACCAAATCTGAGCGGCTGGTTGGGCAAAATATTAACAAGGCCTTTGCAGATGCTGATGGCCGAGTTATTTTTGCCAGTTTTGCATCCAATGTTAATCGGCTGCAGCAAGCGATTACTGCCTCATTCAAATACCGTCGTAAGGTCGCTATCGTTGGCAGAAGCATGATCAATGTCGTGAATATAGCCGCTGAGCTTGGGTATCTGGATATCCCGGAAGACACGCTTATTGACGTCGACGAGGCCACGCGCTTACCGGGAAATCAGGTATGTATCCTTACGACAGGCAGCCAAGGTGAACCGATGGCTGCGCTTACCCGCATGGCCATGCACAATCATCGTCAGATTTTCATTTGTCCGGGGGATACAGTTATTTTATCCGCCAGCCCGATCCCAGGAAATGAAAAAGCAGTATCCCGCAATATTGATCAGCTTTTCAAGTTAGGGGCTAAAGTGATTTATGAATCCATCTCAGGGATGCACGTTTCCGGGCACGCCAGTCAAGAAGAGCTTAAACTGATGATTAGTATGGTAAAACCGAAGTACTTTATGCCGGTCCATGGGGAATACCGCATGCTCATGAAACATGCCGAACTAGCAGAGCAAATCGGGATTCCAAGGAAAAACATTCTTGTAGCTGAGATCGGTAATGTAATAGAGTTTACCCGTCATGGGGTGAGGTTTGCTAATAACGTTACAGCCGGATATGTTTTTATCGATGGCTTAGGAGTAGGGGATATTGGAAATAGTGTTATGCGGGACCGAACACTCTTATCCAGGGACGGAATCCTGGTAATTGTCTTAGCGCTGAATAGCTCAACCGGAACCATATTAGCCGGTCCGGATATTGTCACCCGTGGATTTGTTTACGTGCGCGAGGCCAACCTAATGCTCGATGAAGTAAGGGCAATCGCCAGGCAAACGATTGTCCGCAGCTTCCAAAACGGTATCCAGGAAAACCATGTTTTACAAAATCGGGTTAAGGATGTTGTCAGTAGATATCTTTATGATAAGACCAAAAGGCGGCCGATGATTATTCCAATTTTCCAAGAAGTGAAAGTGGATGAGCAGATCAAGCAAGTAAAATCATAGTAACCAAAATTAATAGTTAACCCAATAAAAAAGCCTTCCCTATATCCAGGGAAGGCTTTTGCTATCCGTCTACCAATTGCTGCGGCTGCGAGATTGGTAGCAATCTCGGCAATACACAGGTCTATCGCCGGAAGGTTGGAAGGGTACAGTGGTTTCAACTCCGCAAGTAGCACAAATAGCTGGGAACATTTCACGTTGTTGACGGTATCCGCCGCCATTGCGTTGTTTTCTGGCAGCACGGCACTCCGGGCAACGGCCAGGTTCATTAGTAAACCCTTTTTCGGCATAAAACTCTTGTTCCGATGCTGTAAATTCGAACTCACGACCACATTCCCTACACACTAAAATCTTGTCATTAAACATTAAAAAACCTCCGCAATTTAATTACCCGCTAACCGCTAATTAGGAAGTCCATGAAAATCTTCCCATAGCCTTAGGCAATCGAGAAGGTCTTTGCAATCCACAAGCACTAACGAGTTGATCTAAGTATAACCATTAAACTAATATAAGTCAAATATCAATCACAAATTTTAAGTTAAAATATCCCAAGAAGCTGTCTGTTGGCACATCCATTGACACTTATGAAGAATGTTTTTTTTCGAATGGGAAGGATTCTGCATTGCTTTTTTCATTGATTGAATGGCGGCAGTAATCCCGGAACAGGAGACGATGATCCGGTAGTACCAGGGGAAGACGATGATCCAGCCCCACCTGCAACTGAAGAAGAGCTACCAACACCTCCGGCACCCCCAGCAATGGAAGAGGAGGATCCAACACCTCCGGCTTCGCCGGCAATGGAGGAAATAAGGTAAATTTACCCATTGAATATTTTGGCAGCGCCCAGAATTTTTTATTTTCATAAAAAGTTTTTAATTTAAGCCAAGTTTCTCTCAAGTTGTCTTGCAGAGCACAATGCTCCAACTTAACGCAAGGTCACTTGAAAAAGGCAAACCCGGTGAAAACCGGGGACGCAAAGCCTAGAGTCTACAGCCGCTAAAGTGGCCAAGACAGTCGGGTTGCCAAGTATCCCTTGCCTTTTGTCTCTAAAAGAGAAGTTGGAGGAA